>JAFMFH010000052.1 GCA_017856235.1 Flavobacteriaceae bacterium
TACACGAACAAGTAACTAATATGGCTCTTGGAGAAAAAAGAACTCTTCAAGGTCAGTGGGTTTTTAGCCATTACTATGGTTCTGGACCAACTATAGTGGTTCAGGATAATTATGCTAATGCAAATGATGCAATTAATGATGACCCTTGGGTTCACATAGGGGAAAAATGGCAAGCTGCAGATGAAGAAGAGAGAAAAGAAATGGGAGCAATTGTTCAAGAATATCAATCATTCTGGAATGGGCATACTGATGAAATGAGAACAATTGATTGGGAAAACAATCATATTGTTAATTCTGAATTAGCAGAATCTGGAGCTTGGGACACTTATTTTATTCTTGTTATAGGAAAATACAATACCTCAGGAAATCAAGGTGAAATGGGACAAGCTTATCATGATTGGGTTACAAAACCATCTGTAGAAGCTGGTATTTCTATGGCAGGAAACTTTAGTTTTCACCTAACAGGTTCAGGATCTGACGTTATGGTAGCTAATGGTTATAAAAGTATGCATGATTTTGCTACAGGTCTTGAAAATGCAACTTCAGGATCTGCAGAAGCTAGACAAAAGTTTTGGAGTTTAGTTGAAGGCGATCATGAAGATCAAATCTATATCCATCAAGGCCATATCGTAAATGGTAAATTTGTAAGAGCTAAATCAGAATAATTTTATTAACTAATACTTTTAATTATGAGAATTATTAACTCAATTTTGGCACTTGCCTTTACAATATCTCTTTCAAGTCAAGGGGTATATAATCTTACTTACTTAGATATTCCTACTCAGGAAATTTCAACTTTTATCAATTTACATGATAAAATAACTGACATGACTTTTCAAAACAGAGAAGGTGTTATGAACGAATTTGTTTTCACTCATTTTCAAGGAGCTGGACCAGGTGTAATGATTTGGTCTAATTACGGAACAGTGGAAGATGTATACAAGGATGTAAGACTTCAAGCTGTTCGTAAAACATGGGAATCTCTTGAAGGGGAGGATAAAGAGAATTTCGAGAAAATGGTCTCTGAGTACCTGCCTTTCTGGAATGGACATACTGATGAAATTAGAAATGTTGACTATCAAGCCAATGTTCTTTTTTCTGAAAATTGGGACTGGGATACTAGGTTTTTATTATTAATGGGAGACTATTCTACTACTGGAAATACTAATGAAGCAGGAGCTGCATTTAACACTTGGGTTACTCAGCCACAAATGGAAGCAGGTGTTCTTGGATCAGGAGGATTTTCAACTCATTTATCTGGTTCAGGTTCTGATCTTCAGGTTTGGAGTCTATATGTAGATATGCCAACTTATGCACAATCATTTAGTATACAAGGAGATGCAGATGCAAGAAGAACTTTTTGGACAAATGTAGGAGGAACACATGTTGACACCATGTATAGGCATGTAGGAAATGTGAATACCCAGACAGGAAAATTTAACCTTGCAGGTCCAAATAGAGAATAACTTAAATATTTAAAACAACAATTATGAAAAAATTATTTTTAATATTAACTCTTTTTGTATTTGGTTATACAAATGCACAAGGAAATGGACAATTTGTAAGATTTGACTTTGTAAAAACAGTTCCAGGAGAACAATACAATCAAATACTTAATCAAAAATGGAAAGAACTAGCTCAAAAAAGAGCAGATGAAGGCACAATAACAGGCTGGGATACATGGTGGAGAGCAAATGCTACACCAGAATCTGAATGGAATCTATTAATTGTTACAACTGCAACGCACCCTGATAGTCTAAATGCTGGTGGTGGGATTCAAAGAATTAGACCTGATTATTCAGAGATGGATATTGAGTTATTTAATCAAAAGAATGCTGCAGCTAGAAAGATTGTTTGGACCAGAGTATATGTTAACAAAGGCCTAAACTTTGCAGGAAATGAAGGAGAAACCCCTACTGTACCTGCTGCTGCTGTTATAAATTCAATGAAAACAGATCTCATGAATGATGCTAAATATGAGCAGATGGAAAACTCACTAAATTCAGGTGATTTAGGAGGACGACTTGGTTGGGGACTATTAAAGAGAATAGACAATTATGGGGAAGAAATTCATCATAATTATATGACTGTAGACTTTTATGAAAAAATGTCTGATATCATGTTATCAAGAGTTTCAACTGGAAACATTCCAAGACAGCTTCAGGAAGTTATTAAAATGAGGGAACATAAGCAGAGTATTCCTTTGTGGCTCGGCATTTCAGTTAGACCAACTGAATAACTTATGATTTAATTAATAATTAAACCCCTCATCAGAGGGGTTTTTTTATTTTTGAATAGATGAAAAAGTTACTTCCATTAACATTATTACTGATTTGCTCATGTAGCTTTCATAGTAATCCAATTAAGTCCTCATTTAATAGTAATCAGTTTTTAAATAAAGTAGCTAATGAAAATGAAGATTATCAAATTCAAATTTTACTTACCACAATCAATAATAATAAGGGTGAAAAAATTTTTAAAGACTTTCAATATCAACTAGATGAAGATCAATATTTTTATCCTGCAAGCACAATTAAATTACCTATTGTTACTCTATCCTTAAAAAAAATCAATGAACTTAGATCAGAAGGCTACAATATAGATTTAAAGTCAAAAATTAAATTATATACAGAAAACAATTCTATTAAAACAGATAGCATTACATCATTTCAAAATTTAATTGCTGATGTTTTTTTAGTAAGTGATAATTCTGCTTCTAATGTTCTAATAGATTTCATTGGCTATAATTATTTCAATGAAGAAATAAAAAAAGCAGGGTTTAATAATACTTATCTAAACCATAAATTTAATCCTGATCCTTTTGTAAAAAGTACATGGACAATTTCGGATATGAATAACAATATAATATCAAATAATGATAATCAAATTATTGTAAAAGCTAGAGATAATCTTAAGGATATTGATAAAGGGGATAACACATTTAGAAATGGAGAAATTATTAAGGGCCCTATTAATTTTTCTGAAAAAAACAGGTCATCTCTTCTAGATATGCATAATCTTTTAAAATATATTTTTTATCCTGAGATTTTTGATCCCGAAAACAGTTTTAATCTATATGTTGAAGATTATGATTTTCTAAGATATTGGATGAGCAGATTTACTTATGAAGATCTAGGTCAAAAATATATGGATGATCAAAAATATTTTGAGACCTACAATAAATTTTTTATTCATGGTGATGACACTTTAATTAATGATAATAATATTAGAGTATACAATAAAATAGGACAAGCTTATGGTACTTCTATTGATAATGCATTTATAAAAAACTATAATGAGGACATAGAGTTTTTTTTAACAGCAACTATTTATACAAATAAAAACAGAATAATTAATGACAATAATTATGAGTATGATGAAATTGCAATACCTTTTCTTGCAAAATTATCTAGAGCTATATATGATGAGCTTGTAGACTAACCCT
>JAFMFH010000008.1 GCA_017856235.1 Flavobacteriaceae bacterium
GAAATTTTTATTGATTTTAAAAAATCTATAGTTTCATTTTTAGATAAAGTCTCAGGGGCTATATACAGTAATTTAGTTTTGTTATTTATAACATCCTCTTTTACATTCAAAACCTGTTGTTTTGTTAAAGTTGAATTTAAAACGTGAGCTATTGAATGATCTGTACTATTTGCTCTAAGTAAATCAACTTGATTTTTCATTAGAGCAATAAGAGGAGATATAACAATTGCTGTGCCATCCATAATTAATGCTGGCAATTGATAACAAAGTGATTTACCACCACCTGTTGGCATTATAACAAAGGAATCATTTCCTTCAAGAAGATTTTTTATAACAGATTCTTGATGGTTTTTAAATTCATTGAAACCAAAGTGTTTCCTTAAACTTAATTTTAAGTTATCCAAAATATGGTTGTTTCAAATTTTATAAATTTGTACTATATAATTTAAAAAAAAAATCCCATTTTGACTAATTCCGAAATAATTAAAAATACTGCACTTGATACATTAAATCTTGAATCCAAATCTATTTCAAATCTCTCAAAGATTATAGATTCAAACTTCTGTAAGATTGTTGAATTACTTAAGGATTGTCAAGGTAAGATAGTTCTAACAGGTATAGGTAAAAGTGCAATTATTGGAATGAAAATATCAGCAACTTTAAATTCTACTGGATCAAAATCAATTTTTTTACATCTAGGAGATGCTCTTCACGGAGATATGGGTGTAATAGGAAAAGAGGATGTAGTAATTTGTCTATCTAAAAGTGGTGAATCAAGTGAAATAATTTCTCTTTCAAACTACTTAAATAAAACTAAAATTAAACTGATTGGTATATCTTGTCAAAAAGGTTCGTCTCTTGATAAAATGTCTGATATGTTTATTCATACAGATATAGAGAAAGAAGCATGTCACAATAATTTAGCTCCAACAACCAGTTCAACTTGTCATCTTGCTATTGGAGATGCAATTGCAATGGCAATTCAAAAATTAAAGGGTTTTACTCCAAATGAATTTGGAGAATATCACCCATCTGGAAGTCTAGGGAAGAAGCTTAATCTTTCATTGAATAATCTAGTTGATAACAAAAGAATACCTATAGTTAATCCATTATCATCTTTTGCAGAAGTTATAAATGAAATTTCGTCTAAAATGTATGGAGCCACAGCAGTATTAAAAGAAGAAGAGATTGTCGGAATAATTACTGATGGGGATATAAGAAGAGTAATTGAAAAAAGAAAGAATATAGAGGATATAAAAGCCTCTGAATTTATGGGTAACAATCCTAAAGTTTTAAAGTCAGATATTTTGGCTAGTGAAGCATTAAAAATTATGAAGAAAAATAATATTAGTCAGGTTTTAGTTACTAATAAAAATAATAGTTTTATTGGTGTCGTTCATATTTTAGATATTATCAAACAAGGTATAAACGATGAGTAATTCGAAAGACATGTCTTTTCTAGATCACCTTGAAGAACTAAGGTGGCATATTATAAGATCCACAATTGCAGTTTTATTAGTAGCAGTTGTAGCATTTTTAGCAAAGGATATAATTTTTGATCAAATAATATTTGGACCTAAAAGAGGAAGCTTTATTAGTTATGAATTATTTTGCTCAATTTCTCAGTCATTTGGCGGTAATGCCTTTTGTTTTGAAGAACTTCCATTTAGAGTTCAAAGCAGAACAGTTTCAGGGCAATTTTCTGCTCACCTTTGGACATCTATTTTAGCTGGTTTTATTATTTCATTTCCTTACATAATTTATGAGTTTTGGAAATTTATAAGCCCCGGATTATATAGAAATGAAAAAGAAGGTGCAAGAGGTTTTATTTTTATTTCATCAACACTTTTTTTTATTGGAGTTCTATTTGGATACTATATTGTAACTCCGTTGTCTATAAATTTTCTTGGTAATTATACTATTAGTTCAGAGGTCTTTAATGATTTTGATTTAAGCAGCTATATTGGTCTTTTAAGAGCATCTGTACTTGCATCTGGTTTAATATTTGAACTTCCTATTATTATTCATTATTTAACAAAAGTTGGTTTAGTTACACCAGATTTTTTAAGAAGAAATAGAAAATTTGCTCTTGTTATAGTGTTAAGTCTCTCTGCAATAATTACACCACCTGATATAGCTAGCCAAATTATAGTAAGCATACCTATTTTAATACTATATGAAATAAGTATTGTTATTTCAAAAATTGGATATAAAAAATTAAATGCATAATATTTGTGAAATGATTTTAAGCGCAAGAGAAATATCAAAATCTTACAGAGGAAGAAAAGTAGTAAACAATATTTCAATTGAAGTAAATCAAGGAGAAATTGTTGGTTTACTTGGCCCAAATGGTGCAGGAAAGACAACATCATTTTATATGATAGTTGGAATTATTAAACCTGAACAAGGTGATGTTTTTCTTGATGAAGAAATTATCTCAAAATACCCCATGTATCAAAGAGCAAAAAAGGGAATAGGATATCTTGCCCAAGAGGAATCAGTATTTAGAAAACTTTCTGTAGAGGATAATATATTAGGTGTTTTAGAATTTTCACCTCTTTCTAAAAAACAACAGAAAGAGAAGGCTCATCAGTTAATGGAGGAATTTGGATTAATAAAAATAAGAAAAAACAGAGGAGACCTTTTATCTGGTGGTGAAAGAAGAAGAACTGAAATTGCTAGAGCATTAGCAAATAACCCAAACTTTTTATTGTTGGATGAACCATTTGCTGGTGTTGATCCAATAGCAGTTGAAGATATTCAATCAATTATATCTGTTTTGAAAAAGAAAAATATTGGAATACTTATTACAGACCATAATGTCCAAGAAACTCTTGCAATTACAGACAGAACTTATTTAATGTTTGAAGGTAAAATTCTTAAAGAAGGTTCACCTGAAGATCTTGCAAAAGACGAAATGGTCAGAAAAGTATATTTAGGTAAAAATTTTGAATTTAAAAGAAAAAAAATATAATCTTTAATTATATCAAAGACCAAAGATTTCTTACTACATTCAAAAAAAGATAAAGTATTATTATTAGAGAAAATCCTCCAATACCAAAAATTAAAATTATTGGTATACTTAAAACTATCGTAAGAATTTTAAAAATATTGTAATCATATTTTCTTAAAGAAATTCTCAATGAAAATAGTCTAAAAGGAACATTCATAAGAATAAAACTTGATACAACTAATAGAATTAAAGTATAATTATTAAGAAAATATTCCTTAGACTCAAGAAAATAGTAATGCTCCATTAAGATTGGAAATGAGGTAAAAAATAAAGCATTAGCAGGTGTTGGTAAACCTTCAAACTCATCAGTATAGTCAATAGTATTAAATTTAGCTAGTCTAAGGGCAGAGCCTAGAGTAATTATAAAAGCTAAAAATGCGATCGGGGAAATTGAGAAAATTAGATCTAAATTTACTATTGGTTCTAGGTTGAGATCTAAATTAAAATCTACAACACGATTCCCTGATAGTTTAAATAACTGATATACAACAATACCTGGAACAACTCCACTTGTAACAATATCAGAAAGAGAATCTAAGTGCTTACCAAATTCTGATTCAGCATTTAACATTCTTGCAACAATGCCATCTAAATAATCAAAAAAGACTCCTAATAATACAAGAATTAAGACTGCTTCAAATTGAAATTGGAATGCGAAAGCAATTGAAAAACAACCACATATGAGATTAAGTGCTGTAAGAATATTAGGAATGAAGGCTTTTATCATGATATTTGTGTTTCCAATTTATAAAAAAATTGTAATATTAATATTACAAAGTATTTAAACTTATAAAAGTGAGTAGACTTCTCATTTATTCATTACTCTCAGGTATTTTATTAGCATCTTCTTGGCCAATAAATGGATTTACTCCATTAATATTTATAAGTCTAGTTCCTTTACTTTACGTTGAAGACATAATTAGTAAGGATAGCTATCAAAAGAAAAATATTAGATTATTCTTTTATTCTTATTTTTCATTTCTAATTTGGAACCTTTTAACCACATGGTGGATTGTATACACAACTTTACCTGGCGCAATTTTTGCTAATGTTGTAAACTCATCATTTTATTCAATTATCTTCCTATTATACAGCAGGGTAAAGAGGAAGATTGACTACAGAGCAGGATTTTTATTCCTAATAACTTTTTGGATTTCTTTTGAAAAATTTCATTTAAACTGGGAATTTTCATGGCCTTGGTTAAACTTAGGTAATGTATTCTCTGAAAGAATAAACTGGATTCAATGGTATGAATTTACAGGAAGTTTTGGTGGAAGTCTTTGGGTATTATTCTCTAATGTTTTTCTTTTTAGTCTCATAAAAAGTTTTCATGAATTTGATGATAAAAGAAGATTCTATGTAAGACTATTTGCAAGATTGGTTTTGATTTGTGTTCCAATCTTAATTTCATTTATAGTTAAACCTTCTGTTAAATTAGGTGAAGAGTTCAAAGTCTTGCTAACTCAGCCTCGAATAGACCCGTGGGCTGCAAAATATGGCAATTCATCAACAAATATTGATTACTTTGAGACATTTAAGGAGCTTACATTTAATGAATTAAAATCAGATCAATATGACTTTGTTATAGCTCCCGAAACATACTTTTCTGAAGGTTATGGCGAGAATGTAGAATATTTTGAGTATACCAAACTTCATGATAGTCTCAGTAATTTTCTTAATGAATTTAAAAACACAAATCTTATCTCCGGTATTCAATTTTTTAAATTATATCAAAATGAAGAGGATAAGCCTTCAAAAACAGCAAATTTTGTTCGAGATAACCTATGGGTAGATTACTATAATTCATCAATAAACTTTTCTGCAGATCAGGGATTCGAATACAATCATAAAATTAAATTAGTTGTTGGTAGTGAGTATATGCCTCTTAAGTCTTTTCTTGAGCCACTACTTGGAAATGTAATGATTGATCTAGGTGGAACAACTGTTTCAAAAGGTGTTCAACATCCATCTGATAGAAAATTATTTAAACACTCAAATAAAGAATTAAAAACTGTACCTATAGTTTGTTATGAAACTATTTATGGAGAGTATGTTGCTAAATATGTTGACTTAGGTGCAAATTTCATTACTGTAATAACTAATGATGCCTGGTGGGGTAACTCTCCTGGCCATAGACATCTTTTAAGCTATGCCAGATTGAGAGCAATAGAAAACAGAAGATATGTTGTTAGAAGTGCAAATTCTGGAGTTTCTGCAATTATAAATGAGGTTGGAGAGTATAAAGCTAGCTTACCCTTTGATAATAAAGGTACTTTAGCTGGGAAAGCATATACAATTGATAGAAGAACTTTTTATAGTAAAAATGGAGACTATATTGCAAGAATTAGTGTTCTAATTTCTGTTTTACTTTTACTTATTTCATTTTCTAAACTAAAAAAATAATTTTTGCTTGGAATATTGAAGTTTTAATATATTTTTGCGAAAAAAATTATCATGTATTGGACATTAGAACTAGCATCCTATTTAAGTGACGCTCCTTGGCCAGCTACCAAGGATGAGCTTATTGACTTTTCAATTAGAACTGGTGCTCCTCTAGAAGTAGTAGAAAATCTTCAGTCCCTTGAGGATGAAGATGATGTCTACGAATCCATAGAAGAGATTTGGCCAGACTTCCCTACTGAAGAAGATTACCTCTGGAATGAAGATGAGTATTAATCTCATTTAATTATTATTGGTTATTTTTTTGATAAATTTGAAAAAAAATTGGCATGTCCATTATTAACTCACTTTTAAAAGTTTTTTTAGGTGATAAATCAGGTAAAGATCTTAAAAAGCTAACTCCGCTTGTTGATGAGATAAATAATCATTTCATCGGAATGTCATCTTTATCAAATGATGAATTAAGAACTAAAACATTTAATTTTAAGCAGGTTATTTCTGATAAAACTTCAGAATTAGTTTCTTCACTCAAAAAATTAAATGAGACTATAGCTAATGAATCTTCTAATATTGAAAAAGAAAGACTATTTACTGAGGTAGAAATAATTGAGAATCAGCTAACAGAAACAAAGGCTAAAATTCTTGACGAAATATTACCTGAAGCATTTGCAGTAGTTAAAGAAACCGCAAGGAGATTCTATAATAATGAATCTTTAAAAGTCTCTGCTTCAGAATTTGATAAAGAGATAAGTGCACAAAAATCATACGTTACTATTAATGGTGAAAATGCTATTTGGAAAAATTCATGGGATGCCTCTGGAAAGAATATATTATGGGATATGATCCATTATGATGTTCAGCTAATTGGAGGTATAGTTCTTCATCAAGGTAAAATTGGGGAAATGCAGACAGGTGAGGGTAAAACACTTGTTTCCACTTTACCAATTTATCTTAATGCTTTAACAGGGGATGGAGTCCATCTTGTAACTGTTAATGATTATCTAGCTAAAAGAGATAGTGCATGGATGGGACCTATTTTTGAGTTTCATGGACTTAGAGTAGATTGTATAGATAATCATAAACCTAATTCACCTGAAAGAAGAAAAGCATACAATGCAGATATTACATACGGTACTAATAATGAGTTTGGATTTGATTATCTAAGAGATAACATGTCTCATTCTTTGGATGATATAGTTCAAAGAAAGCATAACTATGCAATTATTGATGAAGTTGACTCTGTATTAATTGATGATGCTAGAACTCCTTTGATAATTTCAGGTCCCATAAAAGATGGTGATAGACATGAGTTTGATAATCTAAAACCTAAAATTCAAAATCTTGTTTCTCTTCAAAAAACATATTTATCAACCACATTAGCTGAAGCAAAATCTTTAATTAATAACTCTGATAATGAAAAGGGAGGATTTTTTCTATATAGAGTTTTTAGGGGTTTACCAAAGAATAAGGCTTTAATTAAATTTTTGAGTGAGGAAGGTGTTAAGCAGATTCTTCAAAAAACAGAAAATTTTTATATGCAAGATAATAATAGAGAGATGCACCAGATTGATGAGGAACTTTATTTTACAATTGATGAGAAAAATAATCAAATTGAGTTAACTGAAAAGGGTATCGAGACATTATCAAAAGATCTTGATGATAAGGACTTTTTTATAATGCCAAATATAGCTTCTGACATTGCATTGATTGAAAATAAAGGCCTTGCACCTGAAGAAGAAGCTAAGGAAAAAAATAATCTTTTTAATGATTTTAATATAAAAAGTGAAAGAATTCATACTATAAACCAGCTACTAAAAGCATTTACTCTTTTCGAGAAAGATGTTGAGTATGTTGTTGTTGAAAATAAAGTTATGATTGTTGATGAACAAACAGGAAGGATTATGGATGGTAGGAGATATTCTGATGGACTTCACCAAGCAATAGAAGCAAAAGAAAATGTCAAGATAGAGGCAGCAACTCAAACTTTTGCTTCAATTACTTTACAAAATTATTTTAGACTTTACTCTAAATTATCAGGAATGACGGGTACAGCTGTTACTGAGGCAGGTGAATTCTGGGAAATATATAAACTTGATGTAACAGAGATTCCAACAAATAGACCAGTAAAAAGGAAAGATCAAGATGACTTAATTTATAAGTCCAAGAGAGAAAAATATAACGCTATTATTGATGAAGTTATTAATCTTAGAAATCATAAAAGGCCAGTACTAATAGGTACTACTTCGGTTGAAATATCTGAGTTGTTAAGTAAAATGTTAAATAGATCAAACATAAATCATAATGTTCTTAACGCTAAACTTCATAAAAAAGAAGCTAATATAATTGCGGAGGCAGGAAATCCAGGAGTAGTAACTATAGCAACTAATATGGCAGGTAGAGGTACTGATATAAAGTTAAGTAGAGAGGTAATTGATGCTGGTGGTCTAGCAATTATTGGAACAGAAAGACATGACTCTAGAAGAGTTGATAGACAGCTTAGAGGAAGGTCTGGAAGACAAGGTGATCCTGGTAGTTCACAATTTTATGTTTCTTTCGAGGATAATCTTATGAGACTTTTTGGGCAGGATAGAGTTGCAAACATTATGGATAGAATGGGTCTAAAAGATGGTGAAAACATTCAACACCCAATGGTTACAAAATCTATTGAAAGAGCTCAAAAGAAGGTTGAGGAAAATAATTTTGGTATTAGAAAAAGACTTTTAGAATACGATGATGTAATGAACTCTCAGAGAAGTATAATTTATACTCTTAGGAAAAATGCTCTAAGAGGTGATAAACTTCAAATCGATATTTCTAATATAATGTTCGACACAATTGAGGAAATAGTTAGTACAAATAAGGCAGCTAATAATTTTAAGAATTATGAATTTGAGTTAATTACAACTTTTTCAATGACATCTCCTATTAATGAAAATGAATTTTTACAATCAGATGAAGATACAATCACAAATAATCTTTTTGAAGAGTTAAGAAAATTCTATACTAATAAAAAAGAGCTTAATAGAGTGATGGCTCTTCCTGTCATTAAAAATGTATATGAAAATAAAAGCAACTCATTTAAAAGGATTGTAGTTCCATTTACCGATGGGAAAAAAGTAATAAATATTGTTACTGATCTTGAAAAGTCATATAAAAGTAACGGGGATAATTTAATTGAGGATTTTGAAAAAAATATTTCACTTGCAATTATTGATGAAAAATGGAAAAATCATCTAAGAAAAATGGATGAATTAAAACAGTCAGTCCAACTTGCAGTTCATGAACAAAAAGATCCTCTTTTAATTTATAAATTTGAAGCTTATGAACTATTTAAATCAATGATTCATGCTTTAAATAAAGAGTTACTTTCTTTCTTATTTAAATCAAATCTCCCAAATAATCAAGGAAATATTAAGGATGTAGGATCAAATATGAATACCAGTAATGATTACAAGACATCTAAAGAAGAAAGCTTAAATAGTGATCAATTAGCTGAAAGAGCAAGAAGCATAGGTTCAAGTGCAAGCCAAAATTCTCAAAAGGTTGAAACTGTAAAAAGGGAACTTCCAAAGATTGGTAGAAACGAAAAAGTTGAAATCCAAAATTCTTCAACAGGGGAAACAAAAACACTTAAGTTTAAACAAGCTGAAAAATTTCTACAAAAAGGAGAATGGGAGATTAAAAATTAATTTAATTTCTAAACATTTAGTGTGAATATCTCATTTTTCACATACTTTTTTTATCGTTTTAATAATTTTCAATTAATAATATTTCGTTTTACTTTCATAGATTTCTTAGGTAAATTCATAATTATACATTTGTGAGTTAGGTATGAAATTAAAAGATCAAGGTCTATATTTATCTGAATTTGAACACGACAATTGTGGTGCTGGTTTTATATGTAGCCTAAATGGAGAAAGGACTAATACTATTATTAGTAAAGCATTAAATATATTAACCTGTTTAGAGCATAGAGGTGCTATTAGTTCGGATGGTAGAACGGGTGATGGTGCTGGAATTTTAATTGAGATACCTCACGATTTTTTTAAAAAACAATGTGATTTCAACTTACCAAAAGCAAATGATTATGCAGTAGGTATGTTATTTCTTCCTAATAAAATAAATCAATCAAATTATTGTATTAAAATATTCGAAGATGAAATCAAAAAACAAGAGTTAGAAATTATTGGATGGAGGGATGTCCCGATAAATTCTAAAGTTGTTGGTTCAATTGCTAGTAAGACTCAACCAACAATCAAACAAGTTTTTATTAAACCAAAAGATTCTAAATTAAATGAACAAAAGTTTAATCTAAAGCTTTTTGTAGCTAGAAAAATTAGTGAAAATATTATTTATAACTCTGAGCTGTCTCAAAGTGAATTTTTCTACTTTTCAAGTCTTAGCATAAGAACTATTATATACAAGGGCTTGCTAATCCCAGAGGATATTGAAAGATTCTATAAAGATTTAACAAACAAAAATTTAGTTACTAAACTTGCACTTGTTCATCAAAGGTTTTCAACAAACACATTCCCTACATGGGATCTTGCTCAACCATTTAGATACATGTGTCACAACGGTGAAATAAATACTTTTAAAGGTAATTTAAGTAGAATGAAATCTAGAGAGGAGCTTTTTGAGTCTTCTGAAATCTCTGGTGGTGATATGAAAAAGATATTACCAATAATTATTCCAAATAAGTCTGATTCAGCATCAATGGATATGGTTGTTGAATTGTTATTAATGACAGGTAGATCACTTCCTGAAGTAATGATGATGCTTGTTCCTGAAGCTTGGGAGAAGCACAAATCTATGAGTAAGAGTAAAAAGGCCTTTTATAATTATAATAGTTGTATTATGGAGCCTTGGGATGGACCGGCTTCTATTCCATTTACCGATGGTAAATTCATTGGAGCTCTTCTTGATAGAAATGGTCTAAGACCATCCAGGTATACTGTAACTAAAGATGGTTATGTAATTATGTCATCAGAAACAGGTGTTGTTGATATAAAACCAGATAATATTCTAACTCATGGAAGGTTGGAGCCTGGTAAGATTTTTCTTGTTGATATGGAAAAAGGAAGAATAGTTAACGATGATGAGATCAAAGAGGAAATTGTATCCAAGAGACCCTATCAGGATTGGATAAATAAAAATATTCTTCAATTATCTGATGTTCCTTACACTGGAAATAGAACTCCAGGTGAAAAACTAAGTATAGAAACAAGATTGAAAATATTTGGTTATACAAAGGAAGATTTTAGAAAAATAATAATTCCAATGTGTCAAACTGGCAAAGAGGCTTTAGGATCTATGGGAACAGATACACCTCTTGCAGTTCTATCTAAAAAACCTCAACTTATTTACAACTATTTCAAACAGCTATTTGCTCAAGTTACAAACCCACCATTAGATGGTATAAGAGAGGAAATTATAACAGATACCAGTCTTTCAATTGGAAGAAATTTTAATTTGTTTGAAATAGTTGAAGAGCATTCAATAAACCTAACTATCAGAAATCCCATCATTTCCAATGAGGATCTTGATAAGATTAAATATATAAATCATAAAAATTTTAAATCAAGTTCAATTAAATGCTTATATGAATTCAAGAAAGGTCACAATGGTATTGAAGAAGCTCTAGACAAAATTATTTTGGAAATTGATAATTGTATTGATCAAGGAAGTAATATAATAATATTAAGTGATAGACTTATTTCTAAAAAAATGGCCCCTATTCCTATACTTTTAGCATGTTCTTATGTTCATCAGACAATGATAAAAAGAAAGAAAAGATCAAAATTTGGTATAATAATTGAGTCTGCTGAGCCTAGAGAGCCTCACCACTTCTCAATGCTTTTTGGATATGGTGCAAGTGCAATAAACCCTTATTTAATAAATGAGGTGATTGAATATCACTTTAATTCAGGACACCTGAATAATGTTTCAATAAATTCTGCTATTTCTAATTTTAATAATGCAATTGCAAATGGGATTCTAAAAATTATGAATAAAATTGGAATCTCAACACTTAATTCATATAGGGGATCCCAAATGTTTGAAGCACTTGGACTTAAAACAAACTTCATTAATAAGTATTTTCAAAATACGCCTTCCAGAATTGAAGGAGTTGGACTCTACGTTATTGAAAAGGAAATTAGTGAGAGAATAAAGTACGCATTTAAATCTGAATCTGACTTCTCTTCATTAAAAACTGGTGGTGATTACAGATGGAGAAGAGATGGAGAGAGTCATATGTTTAATCCAGCAACTATTTCTAAACTTCAGAATTCGGTCAGAACAGAAAGCTATTCCTCTTACAAAGAATATTCTGATATAGTAAATAAACAAGAAGACCAATTTATGACTATAAGAGGTCTTCTTAAGTTTGTAGATTTTAATCCAATTCCAATTGAAGAAGTGGAACCATGGACTGAGATTGTTAAAAGATTCAAAACAGGTGCTATGTCATATGGATCTATCAGCAAAGAAGCCCATGAAAATCTTGCAATTGCAATGAATAGAATTGGAGGTAAAAGTAATTCTGGTGAAGGAGGTGAAGACACTGATAGATTTATTCAAGATAAAAATGGCGATTTAAGAAACAGTTCAATTAAGCAAGTTGCTTCTGGTAGATTTGGGGTGAGTTCATACTATTTATCAAACGCTAATGAAATACAAATAAAAATGGCACAAGGAGCTAAACCTGGAGAGGGTGGTCAACTTCCAGGGCCTAAGGTAAATCCATTAATTGCTAAAGTTAGAAATTCTACTCCATATGTAGGGCTTATCTCACCTCCACCACACCATGACATTTATTCAATTGAAGATTTAGCTCAACTAATTTTTGATTTGAAAAATGCTAACAGAAATGCTAGAATTAATGTTAAACTTGTCTCCGAAGTTGGAGTTGGTACAATTGCTGCAGGAGTGGCAAAAGCCAAGGCTGATGTTATTTTAATATCTGGTTACGATGGTGGAACTGGTGCCTCTCCTTTAACTTCATTAAGACACGCTGGATTACCATGGGAACTTGGAATTGCAGAAGCACAACAAACCTTGGTTTTAAATAATTTAAGAAGCAGAGTTGTTCTTGAATGTGATGGACAATTAAAAACAGGTCGTGATGTGGCAATTGCATGTTTATTGGGAGCTGAAGAATTTGGTTTTTCAACAGCACCTCTTGTTGCATCTGGATGTATAATGATGAGAGCATGTCATTTAAATACTTGTCCAGTTGGTATTGCAACTCAGGATCCTGAACTTAGAAAAAACTTTAAAGGTAAACCTGAGCATGTTATTAATTTTATGTATTTCGTTGCACAGGAGTTAAGAGAAATAATGGCTAAACTTGGCTTTAGAAGTATTGACGAAATGATTGGTCAGACACAAAAACTTAGAGCTAAGACTGGAATTGATGATTATAAGATCAAAGGTATTAATTTGGATAAATTACTCTATAAGCCTTTAAATGGAGACGATGATAGGCTCAGAAATACCTCCAAACAAAACCATAACTTAGATAATGTGCTAGATTTTAAAATATTAAAAGTTGCAAAATTGTCTATTAATAATAAGGTAAAATCTTCATTCGAATACAATATTAGAAATACAGATAGAGCTGTTGGCGCATTATTAAGTAATGAAATTTCAAAGATCCATGGTGAGAAAGGTCTTCCAAAAAATACTTTAAAAATAACTTTTAATGGTTCAGCTGGTCAAAGTTTTGGTGCTTTTTCTGTAAGAGGATTAAATATGACAATCTATGGAAATACAAATGACTATTTTGGTAAAAGTTTATCTGGCGCAACACTTGTTGTAAGAGTTCCAAAGGAGTCAAGTATTATTTCAAATGAAAACATTATAATTGGAAATGTTGCTCTTTATGGTGCAATAAGTGGAGAGGCTTATATTAATGGAATTGCAGGTGAACGTTTTTGCGTAAGAAATTCTGGAGCAAAGGCGGTAGTTGAAGGCATTGGTGATCATGGGTGTGAATATATGACCGGTGGAACTGTCCTAATTATAGGTAAGATTGGTAGAAACTTTGGAGCTGGAATGAGCGGTGGTATTGCTTATATTTATAAAGTTGACAAAAGATCAATCAAGGATTTCAATATGGAAATGATTGATTTTGAAATTCCCAATATTCAAGATGAAGATATAATTTATGAAATGTTAGAAAATCACTTTTCTTACACTAATAGTGAAGTAGCTGAAAAAATACTATCAAATTGGGAGAACGAAAAGAAAAACTTTATCAAAGTAATGCCTAAAGAGTATAAAATTGCTCTAGAAAGGATAGCAAAAGAAAAAATAGATCAGTTAATTCAATAATGGGAAAGATTAAAGGTTTTAAAGAATATGACAGAATTGATGAGAAGTATATTCCCGTTAGAAAAAGATTAAAGAACTATAAAGAGTTTACGATTTCTCCAAAAAAGACAGAGTTAAAATCTCAAGCTGCAAGATGTATGGATTGCGGTGTTCCTTTCTGTCATAGTGGATGTCCTTTAGGTAATTTAATTCCTGATTTTAATGACTTAGTTTATAATAATAAATGGAAAGAAGCTCTTGATGTTCTTCATTCAACGAATAATTTTCCTGAATTTACTGGAAGGCTTTGTCCAGCTCCATGTGAAGCTGCATGTGTTTTAGGGATTATTGACCCCCCTGTTTCAATTGAATTGATAGAAAAGCATATTGTTGAGAAAGGATTTAGTGAAAACTGGATAGTACCTAGAATTCCTAGTAAAAGGACTAACAAAAAAGTAGCTATTATTGGTTCTGGTCCAGCTGGTCTAGCAGCAGCTCAGCAATTAAATTCTGTTGGTCATAAGATTACTGTCTACGAAAGAGATGATAAAGTTGGAGGTTTACTTAGGTATGGTATTCCAGACTTCAAACTTGAAAAAAATATTATTGACAGGCGTATAGAAATTCTAAAAAAGGAAGGTATTACTTTCAAATGTAGTGTAGAGATTGGAAAAGACGTTGATATTGATGATCTTGAGTCTAAATATGATAGCATTTTATTGTGTACTGGATCTTCTATAAAAAGAAGTCTTGATATTCCAGGTATTGATTTACCAGGTGTTATTCAAGCTATGGATTTTTTGACTCATAATAATCGTTTTGTTGATAATCAATTTAGTGATCATCTTGATTGTTACAATGCAAAAGGAAAAAATGTAATTGTTATTGGAGGAGGAGATACTGGATCAGATTGTATAGGTACATCCAATAGGCATGGAGCAAAAAGTGTAATAAATTTTGAACTTAATTCAAAACCTCCATCTAACAGAAGTGAAGATAATCCATGGCCTTATTGGCCTTTAACAATCAAAACATCATCTTCTCATGAGGAAGGAACTCAAAGAGAGTGGAGTATATTAACTAAAAAATTTATTAGTGACTCTGATAATAATCTAATTGGTCTTGAGACAGTAAGTGTTAAATTTGACTCTGAAAAAAAAGATTACATTGAAATACCTGATTCAACTAAAATATGGAATTGTGATTTAGTTATTTTAGCTCTTGGCTTTACAGGTCCTGAGGTTAATCTTCCAAATAAGTTTAATATTGAAATCAATAAACGAGGTAATATAAGTTCAAATTCTAACTACCAAACAAAAAAAAATAATATTTTTACTGCAGGAGACTGTAGACGAGGTCAATCTCTAATTGTTTGGGCTATTTCTGAAGGAAGAGAAGCTGCTTACCATATTGACAGTTTCTTAATGGGAAGTTCTAACCTTCCTAAAAAAAGCTCTTTAGGAGACCTATAGATATATTTCCATAAATTAGTATAATGAATTCAAAAAGGATTAAATTCCTAGTAATCTCAAGTGCATACCCTTATAGAGGTGGTATTTCAGATTCCACTCATTCTTTTTGCAATGAACTTATTGATTCAGGTGTATCTACTGAAGTATGGACCTTTTCACTACTTTATCCAAATTTTCTTTTTCCTGGAAATACTCAATATAGCAGAGAGAAGTATAAACAGAAATTTCAAATTAAAAGAAAGATTAATACAATTAATCCATTTAATTGGTTAAGGGTTTCAAAAAATATTAACCAACTAGCTCCTGAAGTAGTAATTTTAAGATATTGGTCACCAATTTTATGTTTACCATATTATTTTATTAGTTTTTTTTTAAGTAAAAAAATAAAAGTTATTGGGATTGTAGATAACTGGAAGAATCATGAAAAAATTCCTTTTGAGAATATTTTAAGAAAAATTTTTCTAAAATCATGTACAAAATTTGTTTCATTTTCTAAAAATATTGCAGAAGTGATTAGCTCAAATACAAAAAAAGAGGTATTATCTCTTTATCATCCTATAAACACCAACCTTCCTGAACTTAAAGAAAAAGCAAAAGCAAAAATAGATCTAAACTTGGAAGATTTTAAATATGTCACATTTGT
Organism: Flavobacteriaceae bacterium; assembly: GCA_017856235.1. GTDB lineage: Bacteria > Bacteroidota > Bacteroidia > Flavobacteriales > Flavobacteriaceae > Marisimplicoccus. Next base: position 15,845 of record JAFMFH010000008.1, read on the forward strand.
TGGACTGATTAGAAAATATAAAGGTGTTCAAACATTTATACAATCAATTAATTATATTAAGGATGATAATATAAAATTCATAATTGCAGGAGAGTTCTATGATTCATTGAAAGAATATAAACAATTAGTCAATAAACTTAATCTTAGTGAAAAAATAATAATAGATAATAGCTTCCTAGAGCTTAATAAGATAAGAGATTATATATGTGCAAGTGAATTAATAGTTCAACCATATATTAATGCAAGTCAAAGTGGAATTACTCCACTTGCATACTTCTATAATAAACCTTTAGTTGTTTCAAAAGTTAGAGGATTGGAAGAAATTATAAGTAAAGATCAGAGCGGTGAAATATTTGATAAAACCCCTGAAAATTTAGCAAAAGCAATTCTAAATTGTATTGACAAAAAAAGAAATCAACTATATATTTCAAATATTATTAAAGCAAAAAATAATTATTCTTGGTCAACTTTTGTGGAGAAAATTAAAAAAATATAAGTATATCTTATATAAAACTAATGCATATATAGAACCAAAAATTGCTCCTGCTAAAATATCAATTGGGTAATGTACACCAAGGTAAATTCTACTATAGGAAATCAATAATGCATATATAGTAAACATCAGAATTAAAAATCTATTTGATGATCTTAATAATAGACCAAAAAAGATTGCCAATGAAAAAGAATTTGATGCATGAGCTGAAAAGAATCCATATCTTCCACCACATGATTCTTTCACAAGTCTTAATGAGTCAGTAATTTGTTCATTATAACATGGTCTAAGCCTTTGAATAGTATCTTTAAATAAATTTGAAGTTTGATCAGAAATAGTTATAAGTATAGTTAAAGTAATTATTAAAAGAAGTAAAATTTTAGTTCTTTTATAGTTTTTAATTGAATATATATAAGCAATTAATACTATCAAATAAAATATTACATTGGCTTCTGTTTTCGAAAGAAACATCCAGAAATTGTCAAAATATGGGCTCCCTAAATTATTGAAATATAAGAATAAGTCTGAATCAAGTTTTAAAATTTCCTCAATCATTGAGTCTTATTATTTTTCTAGAAAGATAATTAAATCTTAAAAAAAGAAATAAAGAGGAAGAGAATAAACCAGACAAAAGTCCTAGCCATATTCCAACCATTGATAAGGTTGTATAAAATCCAAGATAATATGAAATTGGAAATCCAACAACACCATATGAAAGAAAAATAATTATAGCAGGCTTATTAACATCCTGCATTCCTCTCAGAGCTCCAAGTACAACTGCTTGTATACCATCAAAAAGCTGGAATACTCCTGCCACAATTAATAATTTAGATGCAATCTCTAATACTTGATTTACATCAGTTAAATTTGAAGGGTTATTAGGATCCAAGTAAAGAAGGGGTAAAGAATCATTAAACAGTAAAAAAAATATACAAAAAATTATATCAATAGATATTATAAGTAGAATAGTTGATAAAGCAACTTCTCTTAACTTTTTAAAATTCATCATACCTCTTTGATTACCTACTCTAATCATAGCTGCAACTCCAACACCTAAAGCTACCATATATGTCATTGAAGATAGATTAAGAGCAATCTGATTAGCAGCTTGAGAGTTTTTGCCAATGAGTCCTGACATCCAAACTGCAGATATAAAGAACGCTACCTCAAAAAAACTATGAAGAGCAGATGGAAGACCTAGATAAAGAATTTTTTTTAATTTTTTAATCTCTACTTTAGAGGGAAAAAATCTTTTTATATAAACAGATAGTTTCTTGTGAAGTTTTAAATAAAAAATAATAAATAATAGCATACAGAATCTAGCTATTAAAGTACCAATTGCCGCCCCCTCTACTCCAAGTTTTGGAAAAATCCAATAACCAAAAATTAGAAAGAAGTTTAAAGCAACATTAATAATATTTCCTACAATAGTTGAATACATAGCAGCTCTTGTAAAAGACATACCATCTGCAAATTGTCTAAAAGCTTGAAAGTTTACTGTAGCTATTAAAGATATTGATACCCAAAAAAGATATGGTGAAGCAAGTTCAACTACCTCATTTGGTTGGTTCATTGAGTACAATAGATTCTTGTTTAAAAAAACAATTAAGAAAAGAATTATTCCAAAAAAAAAGCAGATCAAAAAACTATGTTCAAATATTGTTGATATATCATTGCTTTTTTTAGCACCGTCTGCTTCTGCAATTAAAGGAGTAATTGCTTGAGAAAATCCAATTCCAAGAGACATTGCAATGAAAACAAAACTATTTCCTAAAGAAATAGCAGCAAGCTCAGCAGTACCAAGTTGGCCTACCATAACATTATCAATAAATTGAACAAATGTATGACCTAGCATACCTATCATTACAGGGTAGGCTAACTTTAGATTATACTTGAACTCTTTACTATAATTTCTGAGCCTTTTAATTAGTTGGTTCATAATTAGAGCTTATAATTATCCATAAGATAGATTAGAGAAGCCATTGCAGCCGCTCCAAGCTCTAATTCACGTTTATTAATTTTGTCAAAAGTATCAGATGCAGCATGATGATAATCAAAATATCTTTGAGGGTCTGGTCTTAATCCAGCTAAAATAATATGACCGTCTTTTAAAGGGTTAATATCAGCTCCACTTCCTCCTAAAAGAAAACTTACCCCATAGTCCTTAAAATAATCCTCAAACTTTGTTAGGTTTTTAAACTCTTTATCTGATGTATCAAAGCTAATTGATCTTGGAGTAAATCCCCCTGCATCAGATTCAATGGCAAAAAAATGTTTTTCATTTTTGAGCCTTGCAACTTCAGCGTATTTATTTCCTCCTCTTAATCCATTTTCTTCATTAGCAAACAGGACTACTCTAATTGTCCTCTTAGGGATATAATTTAAAGATTTAAAAATTCTTAGTACTTCCATTGATTGAACAATTCCCGCCCCGTCGTCATGACTTCCATCTCCTAGATCCCATGAGTCAAGATGTCCACCAACGACAATTATTTCATTTGGTTTTTCTGACCCCCTTATTTCACCAATTACTGAATGAGTTAATACATCAGGAAAGTTTTTAGAATTCTGTCTAAAAAAGAACTTAATTTTTGGATTTAAGGATAACATTGAACTAAGAAGCTCTGCTCCATTAGTACTAATTGAAGCAGCTGGAATTCTCTGACTTAGAGACAAACCTTCATAATACATAGAACCTGTATGAGGATAATTATCTAAAGTTGTAGTCATAGATCTAACAATAACACCTATAGCTCCAAGTTTAGCTGCCTCAACAGCCCCTTGTGTCCTTTGATTCACACTTTCGCTATAAGCTTGAAAAGTGTTAATCAATGTCACATCCATTGGACGATTAAAAAAAACTATTTTTCCACTAACCGAGTCTTTTCCTATATTTCTTAACTCCTTAAAGCTTTTAACTTCAACTACATTTGCAGAAATACCAATTGAAGGAGTAGATATTGAACCCCCCAATGCTGCAATTGGAACAGAAATATTATTTCCTGGTCTTGTTTCTATATGAGCATATTCAGGAGCACCCCTAACCCATTTTGGCACCATAACTGGTTGCAGCCAAACTGAATCAATTTCTAAAAGATCAAGCTCTTCTTTACCCCATTTTACAGACCTTTCATAATTAATAGATCCTGAGAGTCTTCCACCAATTTGGTTAGATAAATAATCAAGCCATTGATAAGATTTTCCATTTGATAGAGCTTCATCATATATTTTATCAATAAAAGATGAATTTTCTTGAGTAGTTTGAGAATTTATAGAATTTAATGTAAGTAGTAAAATTATAAATGGTCTCATATTATTATTTTTTTGCAGCAAATAAACTTACATCATCCTTTGAAATAGTTTCACCTCCTAAAATAATTAAGCGCTCGATTACATTTCTTAATTCTCTTACATTACCTGACCAGTTATAATTTTCAAGAAGTTTTAGTGAATCTTTACTAAACTTCTTTTTTTCAATTCCTTGTTCATTTGAAATTATATTAGAAAAATGATCTACAAGAATTGGAATATCAGACTTTCTCTTACTTAATTCAGGTACTTTAATAACAATAACTGCCAATCTATGGTATAAGTCCTCCCTAAAATTACCATTATCTATTTCTTTTATTAAATCCTTATTTGTTGCAGCTAAAACTCTAACATCAACATTTATGTCTTTTTGACTTCCTACTCTTTGAATTTTATTTTCCTCTAAAGCTCTTAAAACTTTAGCTTGCGCAGCAAGACTCATATCTCCTATTTCATCTAGAAATAAAGTTCCATTATTTGCAGCTTCAAACTTACCTTCCCTATCCTTCACTGCAGAAGTGAAAGATCCTTTTAGATGACCAAAAAGTTCACTTTCAATTAGTTCTGATGGAATCGCAGCACAGTTTACTTCAATAAATGGAAATGAAGCTCTACTACTTTTCTGATGAATATTATGAGCAACAAGTTCCTTTCCTGTTCCACTCTCTCCAGTTATTAATACTCTTGCATCAGTTTTAGCAACCTTATCAATCAATGAATGTATTTCCATAATTGACTTTGATGCACCAATTATATTATATTTTTTAGCAACTTTTTTTCTTAAAATTTTATTTTCAACTAATAGTTCTTTTTTCTCCAAAGCATTTTTAACAGAATTAATAAGTCTATTTAGATCCGGAGGTTTAGATATAAAATCATATGCTCCAAGCTTCATAGACTCAACTGCTGTTTCGATATTACCATGACCAGTTAACATGATAAAAGGTATAGTAGAATTATTTTTTCTAGTTCTTTGAAGTAGCTCAATACCATCTACTTTAGGCATTTTTATATCACATAGAATAAGATCAAAAGAATTATTCTTGATAAGATCGAGACCTTTCATACCATCGGATGCTTCGTGAATTTCAAAATTAGAGTCCTCTTCTGAAAGAATTCTTACTAGAACTCTTCTAATTGGTTCCTCATCTTCAATTATAAGGATTTTGCTCATTTTAAGATTATTAGATGTTCTAAGATAAAATTATTTATGCAAACATGTCTCTAACTTTTTCAAAAAAGGACTTTTCAGATTTTTGTGGGTTTGGTTTAAAATTATCATCATCCAACATTTCTATGAAGAAATCTTTTTGCTTTTTATTTAAGGTCTTGGGTGTCCAAATGTTTACATGAACTAATAAATCTCCTTTTGAATGTCCGTTAAGATCTGGAATTCCTTTGTTTCTTAATCTGAGTGTTTTTCCAGATTGAATACCTGATTCCAGTTTAATTCTTACTTTTCCATCAATTAAATGAATATCTTTTGAAACTCCAAGTGTAGCTTCTGAAATACTTATATATAGATCATAGTGAAGATGATTTCCGTCTCTTGTGAATAAATCATTATTTGATTCTTCTATTAAAACCAATAAATCTCCAGGAATACCATTGGGATTATTAGAGTCATTTCCTTTTGCAGATACTTTAAGCTGCATACCTTCCTCAACACCTGGAGGAATTTTAATTGAAACTGTTTCCTCCGAATTAAGCATTCCATTAGAATCTGTTCCTGCACCTCTGGATACAATTGATTGACCTGCTCCATTACAGTTAGGACAAATAGAAGTAGATTGCATCCTACCTAAAATTGTATTTGTAATCCTAGAAACCTGACCAGAACCATTACATGTATTACATGTTGAAAATTGAGAATCAGGTGAAAGAGTCTTTCTTTTGACTTTGATTTTCTTCTCAACACCATTTACAATTTCCTCAAGGGTTAATTTCACCCTTATTCTAAGATTTGAACCTTTTGAAACACTCTGACCTCTTCCTCCAAATCCACCAAAAGATGAACCAAATGCACTACCAAAAATATCTCCAAATTGACTAAAAATATCATCCATATTCATACCTCCTGCACCAAATCCTCCTGCACCATCAAAAGCACTATGACCAAATTGGTCGTATTTAGCTTTCTTGTTTGGGTCACTAAGAACTTCATATGCTTCTGCAGCTTTTTTAAAATTTGCTTCTGCAGATTTATCACCAGGATTTTTATCTGGGTGATATTGAATTGCTTTTTTTCTATATGCCTTTTTTATTTCATCAGAAGAAGCACCTTTTGATAAACCCAGAATTTTGTAATAATCTTCTTTCATAACTTTTTATTGAGCAACTACAACTTTTGGGAATTTTAAAACCTGATCGCCTAGTTTATAACCTCCCTCAATTATATCAATTATTTTACCTTTTTGATCATCATTTTGAGCAGGAACTTGACTAATTGCTTCATGAATTTCTGAGTCAAATGAATCACCTACCTTAATTTCCAATTCTTCAAGACCTTGGTTTTTAAGAGTTTCTATAAGCTTATTGAAAATTAATTGAATACCCTGGGTATCATTCGGATTTGCATCCTCTTGATTTAAAGCTCTTTTAAAGTCTTCAACAACAGGTATTAAACTAGATATGACTTCTTTACCAGCTGTTTTAAACAAATCAATTCTTTCTTTTGCAGTTCTTCTTTTATAGTTTTCAAATTCAGCAAATAGTCTTACATATTTATCTTTCTCTTTATCTATTGTATCATTTAACTCTTTTACAGAAGGTGATTTCTTTTTAGTATTAGCTGTTTTAGGAGTTTTATATTCAGCTTTCTTTTTATTCATTATCTATTTTATAATATTATACGCAATTTTTTTGCCATCTTAATTTTATGTCAAAATGTCATATATTTTTTGATAGATCCTTTAAGGCATCATCAATATTTTTATACGTAAAGTTAGATTGATTTAGTTTAACCGATAATACTTTTTGACTTGAGAGAATAACCTCAGACATTTCACCAAAAAATAATTTGACTAAAAAAGAAGGAATATTAGGAAAGATTATTTTTGAATTATTATAAAATGCGATTTTTTTTATTAACTCATTTTGTTTAACTGGGTTTGGAGAAACTAAATTATAAGTTCCCCTCCATGAATTTTCACAACATAATAATATTATTTTAGCAGCATCTAGCTCGTGAATCCATGATTGCCACTGATTACCGCTTCCAAGGGGAGAAAGTAAAAATGACTTTGACAGCATTTTACAAATTTTATAGAGACCACCAGACTTTGATAAAACAAGTCCTATTCTCATTATGGAAAATGAAATATTAGGAAGCTTACTCTCAAATCTTTTAACTTCATCCTCCCATTTAACAACTACTTGGTTAATAAATGAATTAGGATTATCAATTGAATCATTTTCAGAAGATATGAAATCCGAAGAGTCTCTGTATGAAGCTATTGCAGATGCATTTACGAATGATTTAATTTTAATTTTTTTCTCTAAAATAATATCTAAAATAAAATTTGTAGACCCTACTCTACTTTCAAATATTTTAGTCTTATTAACTTTTGTCCATAGATTAAATACTGGAAAACCTGCAAGATTTATTACACAGTCAACACCATTGAAACAATCTAAGTTAATCTTCATTTTTTTTGGATTCCAATAAAAGTATTTTAAGCTTGGGTTCCCTGATTTAAAATCTTCATTTCTAGTTAGAATATTTACTTCATATTTTTTTTTTAATGCAAGATTTGTAATTTCTCTACCTAGCATACCTGAACCACCTGTAACTAATATCTTCATATTGATTTTTTAATTATCTTCGAATTCTATGAAAATCATTAAATCTAATACTACAAAAATAAATGATGTAAACTTCTCTACTATAAAATTTGGAGAAATATTTACAGATCATATGTTTGAGTGTAATTTTGATAATGATAAATGGGAAGAGCCAGTAATTAAACCCTACAGTTCAATAAATCTTGATCCCTCAACCCATGTCTTCCATTATGGTCAAGCTATATTCGAGGGGATGAAAGGATATAAGGATAAAAATGAGGATTTATGGTTATTTAGACCTAAAGATAATTATGAAAGAATTAAAAAATCCTGTCAAAGAATGCATATCCCAATAATACCTGAAGATTATTTTTTTGAAGGCTTAAACAAGTTAATAAGTCTTGAGAGAGATTGGGTTTCTAATAAGCCAGGATCTTCATTATACATTAGGCCTTTTGTTTTTTCATCATCAACAATGCTTGCTGCAAGTCCTTCAAATCAGTATAAATTTTTAATTATTTGCTCACCCAGTGCTTCTTATTATTCTAAGCCAATTAGTGTTTATATAGAAGATAAATATAGTAGAGCTGCTCCTGGTGGTGCAGGTTATGCTAAAGCAGCTGGTAATTATGGCGCTGCATTTTACCCAACTTCTATTGCAATGACAAAAGGTTTTGATCAAATTGTTTGGACTGATTCTTCTACTCATCAAAAAATTGAGGAAGTTGGAACAATGAGTATAGTATTTAGAATTAATGATAAACTTATAACTCCAATTACAAGTGACACAATTCTAGATGGTGTAACAAGAAAAAGTGTGCTTCAAGTTGCAAGTGATATTGGAATTGAAGTTGAGGAAAGAGATATTACTGTAACTGAAATTATTTCAGAGTTTAACTCAGGTAATTTAAAAGAAGTCTTTGGATGTGGAACAGCTGCAGTTATTGCTCCTATTAATTCTTTTGGTTATAAAAATGAGAAATTTCAGCTTAAAGAAATGGAAAATGATTTTGCTTCTAGAATAAAGATTGCTATTTTAAATATTCAACAAAATATTTCTGAGGATACTCATAATTGGAGATACAGAATTACTGAATAAATTACTTTTCTAAAATTGATTTAATATTTGGCTTGAAATAGTTTGGACCTTTTAATATTTTTCCATCCTCTCTTATTACTGGTGATCCATCACCACTAAGCTTGCTCATATTGCTCCTTTGTATTTCATCAAATACTTCTACAATTTTATCTTGAAGTCCATGCGCAAGTATTGTTCCGCAAAGAATATAAAGTTTATCTCCAAGCGCATCTGCAATTTCAACTAAATCCTTATTTCTAGCTGCTTCTAAATACTCATTATTTTCTTCTTGCATTAGTCTATATCTTAGCTCTACAATAGATTCATCAAGATCTGCTTGAGGATTTTTTGAGTATTTTATATTAAAAGCTTCATTAAATTCTTTCACCGCATTAATAGCATTAGTTATCATAATTGTTAATTTTATGTTAGAAAAGTTTGATTAAAATAAATTTAATTAATGTTTACTAAAGGACAACTAATTTTTGCTATAATATTTATAGTATTATTTTCACTGATAATTGGATACTCATATATTAAAGATTCAAGACTTCATAATGTATATTATAAGAATTCATATATAATCTTGATTATGTTTATTGTTTTTATTTCAATAATTACTGTTTACAGTAATCTTTTTAGATAAAATGAAAGAGTTTTTTCTTGTTTTTTTGGGAGGAGGTTTAGGTTCTGTTATAAGATTAGCTTTAAACAGATTAGTTCCAAGTGATTCTTTTCCATATTCAACTTTATCAGTTAATTTAATTGGTAGCTTTTTGATTGGGATAATTATAAGTTATTTAATTAACTCCAATATGTTAAAATCAGATTATTATTACTTCCTTGTAGTTGGAGTATGTGGTGGTCTAACTACTTTCTCTGCATTTTCCATAGAGAATCTTAATTTTATAAAGTCTAATGAAATATTAAACTCAATTATATACATTTTTATTAGTGTATCTTTATGTATTGGGCTGGCATATTTAGGGTTTCTAACTATGAATAAAATATTAAATTAAAATGAAAAAATATCTATTATTTACATTATGTGTTTTATTTTATTTTAATCTAAACTCTCAAGAAAGAAATCTTTCAGAAGGACCTTTTGAACAACTGATAATAAGAGGAGCAACTTTAATTAATGGTAACGGAAGTCCACCGCTAGGACCAGTTGATATTGTAATTGAGAAAAATATCATTAAGTCTATTAAAAGTGTAGGTTATCCTGGAGTTGAAATCGATCAACAAAGAAGACCTAAACTTAAAAAAGATGGACGTGAAATTGAAGCTAGCGGAATGTATATCCTTCCTGGGTTTATAGATATGCATGGACATATTGGAGGTCTTGCTCAAGGCGCTGAACCTGACTATGTTTTTAAACTTTGGTTAGCACATGGCGTTACTACAGTAAGAGAGCCAGGTGGAAGAGGTATTGACTTTAGTCTAGACTTAAAAAATAAGAGTGTTAAAAATGAAATTATTGCTCCAAGACTTATTATTTATTCAAGTTTTGGCTCAGGTTACACTAATGAAATAAGTAATCCAGATCAAGCTCGAGAATGGGTAAGGTTTAATGCCAAGAAAGGTTCAGATGGTATTAAGTTTTTTGGAGCCCAACCTGAGATAATGATTGCTGCTTTAGATGAGAATAATTCTTTAGGACTTGGCTCAGCTATGCATCATGCACAACTTAATGTCGTAAGATGGAATGTGTTAAATTCAGCTAGAGCTGGACTAACATCAATGGAACATTGGTATGGTTTACCAGAAGCACTGTTTGATGATAAGATAGTACAGAATTATCCTTATTATTATAATTATTCTAACGAACAACATAGGTTTGAAGAAGCTGGTCAACTTTGGAACCAGACTGCAAAACCTGGCTCAGAACACTGGAATAATGTAATGAATGAATTAATTGAACTAGATTTTACAATTGATCCAACTTTTAATATATACGAGGCTAGTAGAGACCTTCATAGAGCTAGAAGAGCTGAATGGCATGAAGAATATACTTTGCCAAGTTTATGGGAATTCTATCAACCAAGTAGAATATCCCATGGATCCTATTGGCATTTCTGGGGTACAGAACAAGAAGTTGCATGGAAAAAGAATTTTAATTTATGGATGAATTTTGTTAATGAGTATAAGAATAGAGGAGGTAGAGTTACTGTTGGGTCAGATTCTGGCTTCATCTTTCAACTCTACGGATTTGCTTACATAAGAGAATTAGAGTTATTAAGAGAGGCAGGATTCCATCCATTAGAGGTTATTATGTCAGCTACATTAAAAGGTGCAGAAGCACTAGATATGGACAAGGAAATTGGTTCAATAGAAATAGGTAAAAAAGCTGATCTTGTAATAGTTGAAGAAAATCCACTTGAGAATCTTAAGGTTTTATACGGGACTGGAGCCATAAAACTAAACAAGGATAATCAAGTAGAAAGAGTGGGAGGTGTTAAGTATACAATAAAAGATGGTATTATTTATAATTCGAAGCTTCTATTAGAAGATGTTAGAAAAATGGTTAAAAAGAATAAGGATGAATTAAATTATAAAATATATCAACCTGGAAAAGGGAAAGATTGGACCTCGAATAACGGAAAAAGCATAGATTAGCTAATCTTGTCTATAAACTCAAACATCTTTAAATTAAAAATACTAGGTTTTTCAATATTAACCACATGACCACAATTTGGTATAACAAAAAGCTTAGAATTCTTATGGCTTTTTAATAGTTCCTTTACCGAAGGTAAAAACATGTAGTCCTGGTCGCCCATTATGTAATAAGTTGGAATTTTTATTTCAATTTGTCTAAAAAATTTTAACAAAGGAACTAATTCAGAAGTTAATTGAAGCCATCTTTTAAATTCTTTTTGATAAAGTTTTTTTGCTTCGTTTACAAATAGGTGTCTAGATTCTTTATGATTATCATTTGGCATTATAATAAATGCTAAAAGTTTATATATCCACATATATGGAAGAATTGATTTTGAAGAATTACCTAAAAACATAAGTACTTTTGATCTTAAATTTAATTTCATTATAGCTCCACCCATAATTAAACTTTTAACTCTTGAAGGGTTTCTTTCAGCAAAATTTCTAATTACAATTGACCCTAAGGAGATACCAACAAAATGAGACTTTTTAATTTTTTCAACATTTACAACCTCAAGAATATCATTTGTGATTGAATTAAATGTATATTTTTTTTTAAATGGATTAATTGGAATTGATTTTGATTTTCCATGACCTCTTAAGTCAAGTAGTAACAAATTATATTTTTTGGAAAAATATTTTATTTGCTTAAACCATATTGAAGAACTACCTCCTGCACCATGGACAAAAGTGATCCAATCTGCATCATTATTTTTACATAGAAATTTAGTATAGTGAATCATAATTATAGTGCATTAATATACTCTTCCATTTCATCTTTTATTTTTTTCGCTTCTACAGCTGCATATTCAGAAAAATCGTCATTTGTTGATGCATAAATAATTGATCTTGAAGAATTGATAATCAATTTTAAATTTTTATCTAAGCCATACCTACAGATTTCAGCTATATTCCCTCCTTGGGCTCCAACCCCCGGGATTAAAAGATAAGAATCAGGAACCATATCTCTTATTTTACCAATCTCTTTAATATTCTTTGCACCAACTACATACATAATTCTACTACTATTATTCCAAGTTTTAGATGTTTCAATAACTTTTTGATAAAGCTTATTGTTATCATCTAAATTAAGTTCTTGAAAATCTTTTGAACCAATATTTGAAGTTAAAGCAAGAAGAAAGACAAGCTTATCTTCAATACTTAAAAAAGGTTCAACAGAGTCAGAACCCATATATGGTGACACAGTTATCGAATCAAAGTTAAGTTCTTCTAAGAAGGCTTTAGCATACATTTTAGAAGTATTTCCAATATCACCTCTCTTTGCATCAGCTATAGTAAATAACTCAGGGTAATTTTGATTAATATAATTTGCAATTTTATTAAGAGATTTAAAGCCTTCTACACCATAAGCTTCAAAAAATGCAATATTTGGTTTATAGGCTATCGCATATTCATTTGTAGAATCAATAATTCTTTTTGCAAATTCAAAGACAGGGTCATCTAATTCTAATATTGATTTAGGAATTTTATTTTTATCAATGTCAAGACCAATACAAAGAAATGATTTCTTCTTAATTATTTGATCATGTAATTTATTCATTATCATACTTCTCCAGCTTCTTTTAGTCTTTCAGTATTGATATACAATTTAATTTCATCAATTAGCTTAGAAACATCTCCATCTAAAATTTTTGGTAAGTCATAAAGTGTCAAACCAATTCTATGGTCTGTAACTCTTCCTTGAGGATAATTATATGTTCTAATTTTTGCTGATCTATCTCCAGACTTTACTAATTCATTTCTTTTTTTAGAATCAGATTCCATTCTTTTATTTAGCTCAATCTCATAAAGTCTTGATCTTAAAACTTTCATAGCCTTTTCTTTATTTTTATGTTGAGATTTTTGATCTTGACATTGAGCAACAACTCCAGTCGGTTCATGAGTTAATCTAACTGCCGAGTATGTAGTATTAACAGATTGACCTCCTGGGCCGGATGAACAGAAGTAGTCAACTCTTACTTCACTCATATTAATCTCAATGTCAAATTCTTCAGCTTCGGGAAGAACCATCACAGTTGCTGCAGATGTATGAACTCTACCTTGAGTCTCTGTTTGAGGTACTCTTTGGACTCTATGAACTCCTGATTCGTATTTTAACTCACCATATACATCCTCGCCTACTATTTCAAATATTACTTCTTTGAATCCTCCGGCAGTTCCCTCACTGGTATCAACAATACTTAAATTCCATTTTTTTTCTTGTGCAAATTTTGTATACATTCTATATAAATCACCTGCAAAAATACTTGCTTCATCTCCACCAGTTCCTGCTCTAATTTCCATGACAACATTTTTTGCATCATCTGGATCTTTGGGAATTAGAAGAATTTTAATTTCATCTTCAAGTTTTTCTATCAATTGTTTTGAAATCTCCAATTGTTCTTTAGCCATCTCAATCATATCTTTATCGTCGGAAGATTTTATATAATCCTCAGCTTCATCTTTTTGATCTATTGCCTCTTTATATTGTTTTCCTTTATTTACTAGAGTACTAAGTTCCTTAAGTTCTTTGTTTAATTCAATATATTTTTTTTGATCGGAAATAATTTCTGGATTACTAATCATTTGATATATCTCATCATATCTTTTTTTAACAATATCTATTTTTTCTGTAAGCATATTGAGTTTTAATAATCAAAATTACCTAATTCTGATTGAATACTAAGCTTCTTAACATCTGATTCAATTACTTCACCAATAATTTTAGCATCGATTCCAACTGATTTTGAGATATTAATAACCTTGGACGCATTTTCTGGATCTAGATATATCTCCATTCTATGTCCCATATTAAATACTTTATACATCTCCTTTGGATCAGTATTTGACTCATTCATTATTAGCTTAAAAATTGGAGGAATTTCAAAAAGGTTATTTTTTAATACGTGTAAATTTTTAATAAAATGTAGAATTTTTGTTTGACCACCTCCAGTACAATGAATAATGCCATTTATTTTATTTCTTCCAATTTCATCAAAAATTAATTTTAAAAGAGGTGCATAAGATCTTGTTGGAGATAAAAGCATTTTTCCTATATCAATATTGAAACCATCTAACTTATCTGTTAAATTCTTTGATCCGCAATAGGCTAATTCATTAGGAAGCTCATTATCAAATGACTCAGGATATTTTTCTTTTATGTATTGAGACAGAACATCATGTCTAGCAGATGTAAGTCCATTACTTCCAATACCTGAATTATAATCTTTATCATAAGATGAAGTACCTGAAGAAGATAATCCAACAATTACATCCCCTGCTTTTATATTTGAGTTGTCAATTATTTGAGTCTTTTTGATTCTAACTGTCATACAAGAATCAACTATTATTGTTCTTACAAGATCTCCGACATCAGCAGTTTCACCTCCACCACTATGAATATTTATTCCTAAACCTCTATAATAATCTAATATTTCATCAGTCCCAGAAATTATATTGGATATTACCTCACCAGGAATCTTATTTTTATTTCTTCCAATTGTAGAGGAAATTACAATATTATCAGTTGCTCCAACGCAAGCAACATCATCAAGATTCATCACAATGGAATCTTGAGCAATATCTTTCCAAACAGAAATATCTCCTGTTTCTTTCCAATAAATATATGCTAAAGATGACTTGGTTCCAGCACCATCTGAATGAATAATTAATGCATGGTCATCTGAATTTGAAATAAAATCAGGAAGAATTTTACAAAAGGCATTAGGATATAGACCTTTATCGTGATTTTTTATTGCATTATGAACATCTTCTTTGTCAGAAGAAACTCCTCTTAATTTGTATCTATTGGTCATTATTCAAAGCAAAGTTATCAAAAAAAAATCTTAATAAGTTTTTAATAAATTACCATCAACAAATAAGTTTATATATTCTAATTAATATAAATTAGAATCCAAGTTTTTTTATTTGAAAATGAATTTATTACATAAGAATTAGAATGATACATTGTAATATATTTTTCTCAATTATTTATTCAATTTTATATGTATTTAATAATATTTATAATCTAAAATATTAGATTAATAAAATTTGATTTAAATACCTTTCATTAACATGTACTAAAACTAAAAAAAATTAAATTGTATCAAAATGTAAATTATTTATTATGAGCAAATCTAAATTAGAATATATATGGCTAGATGGTTATAAACCTACGGCTAATATGAGAAGTAAAACTAAAATCTTAACTAACTTTAGTGGTAAACTTGAAGACTGTCCAGAGTGGAGTTTCGATGGTTCCTCAACACTCCAAGCAGAAGGAAATTCCTCTGATTGTATACTTAAGCCTGTTGCTATATATCCAGATCCTTCAAGAGAAAATGGATTCTTGGTTATGAACGAAGTATTAAGCCCAGACGGTAGTCCACATCCTTCAAACTCAAGGTCTACAATTGATGATAATGATGACGATTTTTGGTTTGGTTTTGAGCAGGAATATTTTATTATGGACACAGAGACTCAGCTTCCTTTAGGTTTTCCGATGGGTGGTTATCCTGGTCCACAAGGTTTGTACTACTGTTCAGTTGGTGGAAAAAATACTCACGGTAGAGAACTTGTAGAAATTCATTCTGACTTATGTCTTGAAGCTGGATTAAATTTTGAAGGAATAAATCAAGAGGTAGCATCTGGTCAATGGGAATTTCAGATCTTTGCTAAAGGGGCAAAGAATGCTGGCGATCAAATATGGATTGCTAGATATCTTTTAGATAGATTAACTGAAGATTACGGATATTACATTGAGTATCATCCAAAACCCATTAAAGGTGACTGGAATGGTTCTGGAATGCATGCAAACTTTTCAAATAATACTCTAAGAACATGTGGAGATCAAGCGACATATGAAAAAATCTGTGAAGCTTTTAGACCTGTTACTAAAGAACATATAGAAGTTTATGGAGAATTTAACGACCAAAGATTGACTGGACTTCATGAAACACAGTCAATAAATGAATTTAGTTACGGTATATCTGATAGAGGAGCTTCAATTAGAATTCCTATTGCAACAGTTGAAAGTGGATGGAAAGGTTGGCTTGAAGATAGAAGACCAGCTTCTAATGCTGATCCATATAAGGTAGCTGCAAGAATTGTTAAGACAGTTAAAAGTGCTTAAATATTATCCTAATATAAGAGGGGTTATGAAAATTATATATATTATTAATAGTATAATCCCTTTTTTTCTTGTCAAAATATTTCTTCTTTTCAAATAAGCTAATGGAAGTATAATTGCTGAGAAAAGAATTACCCACAACATATCATTAAATATAATTTTAGAATCAATTTGTTCAATTGGCATTACAGTAGATGTAATTCCAATTACAACAAGTAGATTAAATATATTAGATCCAATAAGATTGCCTATTGAAAGGTCATTTTGTTTTTTAATTGAAGCTACTATAGATGCTGCTAATTCAGGAATACTAGTTCCAATAGCAACCATTGTTACACTAATTACTCTTTCAGATATGTCGTATTTGTTAGCCACAGATATTGCAGATTTTATTAAAGTTTCAGAGCCAAGCCATAATAATAATCCACTAAATAAAATATTTAAAATTGATCTAGAAATAAAAATTTTAGAAGTATCCCCTACATCTAAAAACTCAGAAATACTCCTCTTTTGATATAGAAATAAATATATAAGTATCAAAATAATCGAAGCAAGAAGCATAATCCCTTCAACTCTAGAAATTTTATTACCAGTTAATAGTAATATATAAAACAAAAATGTTGAAAGCATTAGGATAGGAAAATCTGAGGAGTAAAATCTTTGTTGTAAAGTTATGGGGTAAATAATTGTTATTAGTCCCAAAACAAGACCAATATTAGCAATATTTGATCCTATTACATTACCTACAGCTAAATTTGAAAATCCATTTAGGGTAGCATTTAAGCTGACTATAAGTTCAGGTGCAGATGTAGCAAAAGAAACAACTGTCATACCAATTATAATTTTAGGAATAGAAAACTTTAATGATAAGTCTACAGAAGATTTTGTAAGTATATCACCGCCATGTGAAAGAAGAACAACTCCAAATAAAATACCTAAAAAATCCAAAATTAAAAATTAGAGGGCAATGGAGGACTCAAACCCCCATCTGAAGAGCCGTAATCTTCTGTTCTATTCAGTTGAACTAATTGCCCGTTCGGTACAAAAATATGTATATTAAATGAGACTAATAATTAAAATTTAAATATCTTTATTCTAATTTAAATATTAACTATTATGAACTGTAACTGCCCAAAATGTAATTGTAAAGAATCATGTAGTTGTACATGTTGCGACTGCTAAAATTTAAATTTAAATAATTAATAATCAAACTCTTACAAAAAGTTATTAACAATTATAAAGAATTTTTTGATTAACTTAAATATTTATCTATATTTATAAATATAAGTTGAAGATACGGCTAAATTAACCGTAACCTTTGAAGCGAAAGCATAAATTAAACTTATATTGATCTAAACATTAAAAAGTAGTCAAATTAACTACTATTTGAAATAAAATTCAATCGTGATTAGAGAATTAGAAAGCCTGACGCACCTAGTGTATCAGGCTTTCGAATTTTATAACATTAACTTAATATTTCAAATAAAAAAGAATAATAATTTTATTAAAATTTAAAGATGAAAAATAATTTACTTTTTATATTTATTTCGACTCTATTCATTTCATGTGCAACTGGATCTGGAAATCAAATGGCTGAAACAATTGTTAACGGAGTTAAAAATGATATTATACTTATTGAAGTTCCAGAAAAGTTGGATGTAATTAGTGATGATGAACAATATGGAAACTTTGAAATTTCTGTCCCTGAAATAACTAAAGAAGTTTATGATAATGCAAGTATTACTGCATATATTCAAAGAACATATGAAGATGAAAGACCTGATAGGTGGAGTCAACTTCCTCAGGTATTTCTTAATTCAGATAGCAGCACATCAGCATATTTAAGCTTTGGAGAAGGATTTATTAGAATATCTTTTCAATCCGAAGAGTCTGTTGAAGAATTATTTGAATTATTTTCAGGCAGAATATTAAAACTAGTTATAGTTAATTAATATTGTGCATTTCAGCATATGTTTTATATGGTAAGTCAATTAGTGAAATAATTTCAAAAACTTCAGTATCAGATATTATTTCAAGACTTAACGAGATTTCAGTATCAACTATTAAGAAATCTCCAGGATTATAAGTTTCATCATTTATTTTAAGTGTTCCAGAATGTATAAAAATTGAGTGGAATCTGTCTTGATTTATACTATGGTCATAAAAACCTTTAGAGAATGAGTGTTGATAGATTTCAATTGACTTAGACTTTAAATGTATCTGATTATTAACATCTGAAATAATTTTAATTTCTTTTCCATCCTCCTTTTTAACTAAAAAGTTTTCTGATTTGAAGTCACTATAGATTGCTTCCTCATATAATGACTCATGAAGATTTGGATCAAACCATATTTGAAATATTTCTGAACCTTTTTTTAATTTTTCAGAATGAGATATTCCTTTACCTGCTTTAATAACTTGAACATCCCCTTCTTTAAGAGTTATCCATTTATCCAAGAGAGTGTCATAATGTTCAATTTCACCCTTTAGGACAAAGCTACATATCTCAAAACCTCTATGTGGATGGAGACCTATAATACTATCATTTTTTGGAGCCCAAGCGTGAGCCCAGTAAAACAAGTTTGAGTAAGGCCTTAACGAACCTCCATCCTGTGGAAATCCTATTGGTTTTTTTTCAAGAATTTCACCTCCATTAAAATTACCATTTGCTTGATTCTCCCTTCTAAAAGTTTTAACAGCCATAGAATATTTAAGTCAATATTAGTGATTAAAATTTAAATTTTTCTATAAAAAATCTGTTTAATCAACAGTATAATTATAAAAATATTATAGATTTTTTAATTTATTGTAAAATTCATTATCTACTTTAAAGTAGTAACCATTTTCTTCATGTATGCTTCCATCAGGCTTTCCATCTGCAGTATGGTGTTTAATTATATGCTCCTTAAAAGTTACTATATCCTGAACTACATATTCGTTACCATATATGTCAATTAATTTAGCCATAGACACCTGGTGAGACAGCAGCAGACTCTGCAGCTTGCAACCTCCTCATTATAAATAAACTATAAATAATTAAGTCTAAGCTTGAATCACTTAAATCAATTTTCTCTATCTCTATATTTTCTTTCCATTTTTTAAATGAATAATTAATTGTTAGGACTGGTTTTGTTCCATCCTCTAAAAGAGTATATAATTTTTCAATTCTCCACATTCCACCAGTATTTGATTGAGTTAATGAATATGTTTTTTTTGAGTCATTCATGACAAGGGAGTATCCTCCTGTTTTCCATTTATAATTAAAAACACCAACAATTTTACTTCCCTGGAAAACATTATAAGATGAATTCCAAAAGCTTTTCTTTTTTATCTGATAAGTTCTACTGTTATAAAAAAAGTTTATTTGGCTTGAATACCACTTAGGCTTAATTCCTCTGATCAACACTTCTTGATTTTCAAGTATTTGAAAACCTTTATTATTCTTCTCAATATTAACTTTAATCATTATTTAAAATTTTAAAGTCAGAAATATAATAACCTATTTCCTCATCTGCAATCATCGTAGATATATCAAAATAAATTGACTCAGGATATCCGTACTCTTTATTATAATTTATTTCATAGAATTCTGGGTTTTCATTTAACTTGCTTTCAATAAAATAAAAAAGAGAGTTAATCGAATAAAAAGATTCATAGCCAACTGTTTCTATTGGATCTTTTCCATCAATTGAAACAATTTTATCATTCTCAACTTTAATAGACTTAGGAAGAATGAATTCATATGGAAAACAAAAGCATGAGATCTGCTGAGTCATTTCATAATTAACAATATTCAACGAATACCATAAATCTTTTTCTGATAATTGCTTTTCTTTAGAACATGAAACTAAAAACAAGTTGATAACCAACGTAAAAAATATTCTAATGATCATCCAATATTTTAACATAATTAGATGCTTTTTGCCTAAATCTATTAAATCTAGGTATTGAAACACTTTGGATATAAGGACTATACGGATTCTTTTTTTCAAAGTCTTGATGGTAGTCCTCTGCATAGTAAAATTTACTAATCTCTTTTACCTCAGTAATAATTTTTTTTCCAAAAATTGAATTTGTAGATAACAAATCAATGTAGTTTCTAATTTTACTTCTTTCATCAACATTTGAGTAAAACGCTATCGATCTATATTGAGTTCCATAATCTGGACCTTGTCTATTTGGTGTTGTTGGATCATGAGAATCAAAGAAGACTTTTAAAAGTGTATCAAAAGAGATTATTTTACTATCATAGATTATTTCTATAGCCTCGGCATGTCCTGTTTTACCTGAAATAACCTGATAATAATTTGGATTAACTGTTGAACCACCAGCATAGCCTGAGTAAACTTCTTCAACTCCATTTAAACTTTCATAAATTGTTTCAACACACCAAAAACATCCAGATGCAAAGTAGGCCCTACTCATACCATCATAGATTTTATTATCTATTTGATTGACTGGCTCGGGATTATCAACTGCTCTTTGTGAACTTATATCACAAGAGGTTAGTAAAATTATAGATGTAATTATAAATCTTTTCATATTAATGAAGTTCCTACAAAGATAATATGATATAAAGTCTTAGAGTCAGGTTGAAAGTTAATTTTATTTTAAAAAGTTATTTATCAATTCTATATCATTTTTATATGTTAGATCTGGAACATGCTCACAAATTTTAAATACCTTCATAGATTCATTTCTATCATTTATCATATTTTGGATAGCTGTAGAAATCTCTTTTTCCCCCCTATCCTGATTAACTTCACAGTTACTTAAGTAATTATATAATTGATCTCCAAAAAATGAAAAAATATTCATGCTTACAAACTTTTCTTCATTAATGTTTCTAATATGATTAATTGAAGGCTTTTCAATAATCTTATATAAAAAATTTTTTTTAATCTCTAAAATTGAAAAAGAGGATATTTTATCCTCACTAAAATCAAGACATTTGGAATTATATGCAATCATTGAGTTCTTGGTAAGTTCTAATTTTAAAGTTTTAATTGCTTTTACCGAGTATATATTATCAGAATTACATACTAAAAACCTTGATGATTTTAAAATAGGAAATTGATTCATAGCTTGATATATTGCATCTGCTGTTCCCATTGGTTTTGAGTTACCGTAGTAATCTTGAAATGCAAATCTTATTTTAATTGATAATTCATTTTCAATATTTTTAAGATAATTTTGAAATTCAATTGAGTCCTCTGATAATATCACATAAAAGTCTTTAATTTCTGCAGTAATTGAATTCTTGATAATATGGTAAATCAAAGTTTCATTTTTTTCATTTATCTCAATAAACCCCTTAACTCGAGAGTTAGATTGAGAAACCTGATCTTCTGAAAGATTAATGCTAACATCAGAGGCTTTCATTCTAGATGATACACCTGCGGCCATTATAATTAAAGGAATATTATTCATAAGAAATAGTTGGACCCTTACCCATGTTAGCAATAAAGGCATCCTTAACACCATATTTTTTTAATTCATTTACAATTTTAAGTGAACAAGATTGATCCTTTGAGAGACATATAATAGAACCTCCGCCACCTGAACCAACAATTTTAGATCCAATTGAGCCATTATCAGTCGCAATATTTATCATATCATCAATTTCCCTAGTAGTAATTTTTAAATCATTTTTCAAAAAACTATGGTGAATATTTATTAAATCTGCAATCTTATCAATATCAAGTTGATCTTTCTGGAATTCATTTTTTGCTTTTATAGTAGTTCTATAGTTACCTAAAGCGGCCCTAAAGAATGGTTTTAAATTATCATCAAGAAATGATAAACATTTATTTAAATCTACATTATCAATATTTGTAAAACTGAAATCATTATAATGCTTTTTTACAATTTGAATTGATTTTAATGCATTCTCTTTAAGTTTCTTGAGCAGTCCTTGTGTATCCTTACTTTGATTTGAGACACCAACAATCATATCACATAATTTATGATTAAAAGGTATAATAATATCAGTCTTAGTATCTAAATAAATTGTTTTTCCATAAGCAATAGTATATTGATCCATTTTACCACCTGAACCTCCTACCTCTAGAACTTCTATTCTATACGATATTTCAGCTAATAAATTTGAAGTTACTTCATAATCAGTAAATGTATTAAGAAGAAAATTTACCCACGCTACAATTAATGCAGATGAGCTCGATAAACCAGAATTTATTGGAATTTTACTAGTAATATTAATGTCATATCCTATATCAGGTTTACATTCAAAATCTTTTAGAACATTTAAAGCAATTTTGAAAAAATCTTTTTCATCTGAATCAAATTCAAAGTCTATTGGTATAACATCTAATAAACCTAAATCTTTTTTAATAATTTTAAATTCTCTATTTCTATTTTGAGTAGCCTCTAAATTAATTTCATTGTTTATTGTTGTGGCTATTATTGGTAACCCAAGATAATCTTGATGGTCACCAAACAGACATATTCTTCCAGGTGCTTTTGATATTATCTTTTTATGCATCAAGAAATAATATCAAAGGTCTTAGTATTAACCCAGTCTCCTCTTGTAAAATCTGGGAAGTATTGAGGTTCACCATCATTATTTACAGAGTTAGAAGTCAATTCAATTAATGAACTCCATGCACACCCTTCATATACGTTTTGATCTAGAGGTATTCCATTTTGAAGGCATTCAACAATTCTATACATCATTATTCCATCCATTCCCCCATGACCTGTATTTTTTGTTTGATTATTTAATCTTTTATATAAAGGATGATCATATTTTTCAAATAGTCTATCTATTCCTTCACCTTTAACCCATTCTTTTGAATCTTTAGTATAGGTTTCAAATCCTTTGTCAAATGCAGCTCTAGTTGGACCGCCTGCTAATATTCCTTTGGTTCCCTGAATTAAATTTAGCCTTGTGTAAGGTCTTGGACTTGTCTCATCCCATTGAACCATTATTGTTCTTCCGAGATAAGTTTTAATTATTGATGTATTTATATCACCATTTTGATAATTTAGATTGTTCCATTTATGATTTGATGGAAAATTTTCTTTGCCAAACTTTTTTCTACCCATAGCAGGTGAAGAGAAAGAAACTAACGTTTTAAATGTATCCTCAGATCTTAATAAATTCATATACTGCGATACTGGTCCAAGCCCATGAGTAGGATATAAATTACCTCTTCTTTTCTCATATTCAAGAGTTCTCCATGATCCAGTTCCCCTTGTTTCTTCATTCATTTGAAATCTTAAATCATGAATATAGGCAGCTTCACCATGAAGTAGTTCTCCTAGTTGTCCATTTCTAATTATATTCAAAAACATCAACTCTTCTCTACCATAATTAACATTTTCCATCATCATACAATGCTTTTTATACTTTTCAGAAGTATCAACAATATCCCATAATTCTTTTACTGTCATTGCAAGAGGTACTTCAACAAAAGCATGTGCTCCGTTTTTCATAGCTTCAACAGCCATTTTACCATGACTATTCCAATCTGTAGAAATAAAAACTATATCAGGCTTTACTTCACTAAGCATTATTTTCCATTTTTTATCATCTCCCCAATAAGTTTTAATTGAGCCAGTTGAGATATTCATGTCTTCTAAAATCTTATTCGATCTTAAAACATTGTCTTCAAATAGATCTGATATACCTACTACTTCAGTTCCAGGAAGAGAAGAAAAAAGCTTTAGATGTCCTTTACCTCTATATCCTACCCCAATAAATGCGGCTTTTATTTTATTTAATTTAGGTGCACTAAAATCTCCCATATACATTTGTTCATTTTCTCTCAAGCTATTTGATGAAAACGCATAGGATGATGCAAAAGCTGCAGTTAGAGATGTTGTCTTAATAAAGTTTCTACGATCAAATTTTGACACATATCAAATTTAAATAAATTCATTTTGTTTTTTTTAAATTAGTTAAAACAATTATTATAATATGAAAGCTAAAAATGATCATAAAGAAATTCCAGGCAATCCTTCAACAGCTAAAAGCTCTATTAAAAAGTTAAGAACCGAAGCTTCTGAAGATTCTTTAAGAGTTCTTACTGTTCAAGATTGGAATTTTTGGTCATACAATGGGTATATAATAATAAAAAATGCTGTTCCAAGAAATCAAGCTCTAGAAACTGCTGAATTTATTTGGGAATTTGATGATAAGGATCCAAAAGATCCTTTAACATGGTATGCTGATGCAAGAGCAGAAATGCAAATGAAAGAACTTGCTGGTACCGGAATGGTTGAAGTATATAATAATCAATACCTATGGAATAACAGGCAATACCAAAAGGTATATGATGCATTTGTTGATATATGGGGGACAGAAAAACTTTGGGTAACTATTGATAGGGCTAATCTTAATTTTCCAATAAGGCCAGGATATGAACATAAAGGATTTATACACTGGGATTATGACCCTGATACAAAACCCCAAAATGTTCAAGGTGTTTTGGCTTTGTCAGATCAAACTGACAAGAATATGGGAGGGTTTCAATGTATTCCTTGGTTATATAGAAATTATGATAAGTGGAAACTTTCTCAACCAGAGACTAGAGATAAATTTAAACCGGATATTAGAGGACTTGAGAATAAACTTGTTAAGGTCTCTCTTGAAGCAGGTGATTTATTAATTTTTAATAGCAGACAACCACATGGAATTAGACCTAACAACTCAAAAGATAAAGTTAGAATTGCTCAGTATATCTCAATGATGCCTGCACAAGAAGATGATAAAGCACTTGTAGAATGGAG
>JAFMFH010000029.1 GCA_017856235.1 Flavobacteriaceae bacterium
CTGAGTTAGAAATAACACAACTAAGTTTTCCTTAGGATCAACCCAAAATTCAGTCCTGTAGGCTCCTCCTCCAATAATTTGTCCATCTGATCCAATTAAACTCATAGCTCCAGAATCTAGTGTTACAGCAACTCCGAGTCCAAAACTCCAACCATCACCCCAAGGATAATTAACTCCATTTAAATTATCTCTAGTAATTAATTCTACAGACTTTCTAGATAATATTTTTTGATCTTTATACTGACCTTGATTTAAAATCATCAATAAGAAATTTCCATAATCAGATGAGGTGCTAAGCAAACCAGCACCTCCAGAAAAAGATTTTCTTGGGCCTTTATAGTAATGACCCTGCGAATTGTATGTGCCTTCTTCAGGTGCTCTATATATTGAATCATTCTCAGAATCATATATATAAACGGTTGTTAGCCTACTTAACTTTTCCTTAGGTAAATAAAAAGAAGTATCAATCATATCTAAAGGATCAAATATTTTTTCTTTTAAAAATTTATCTAATGATTGACCTGAAACTACTTCAATTACAGCACCTAAAATGTCATAATTATATCCGTAAGTAAATTTTGTTCCAGGATGAGCTTCTTGTGGTAAGCTTGCCATTTTTTTTACGGTTTGCAAAATTGGTTCATCTAAATGAGCGAAGTAAAAACCTTGTACATTTGACTCCTTCCATTTTTCAGCTCCAATACCCATTCCATATCCTATACCTGCAGTGTGAGTCAGTAGATTTTTAATAGTAATTTCATTTTTAGCTTTTACTTCCGTAAATCCTCCACCATCTTTAAATTCAGCAACTTTTGAATCTTTGAACTCAGGTATATATTTACTTAATTTATCAGTAATTAATAATTTACCCTCTTCCTGAAGGATCATAATACCAACTGAGATCACAAGCTTTGTTTGCGAAGCAATTCTAAAAATATCATCAGAATTCATTGGAATTTTCTTTTCAAGATCTTTAAATCCATTAGCTTGATTTAATATCAATTGGTTGTCTTTATAAATTAAAGTAACCGTTCCAGGCACTTTCCTTTCTTTGGATAAATTCTCAAGTTGATCTAATACTCTTTCAAAACGTTTTGAATCTATTCCAACTGTTTCTAAGAAATTAGGTTTTAATTGTTGTGAAAAGCTAATATTAAAGAATAAGATGAATATTCCTTTAATAAATAAATTTTGCATGTTTTTTTTTATTAAAGAACCTGTGCCTAGCACAGGTTCTTTTGTAATAATGTTATAAGCAGTAAATGAAATGTAAACTAAACAAAAATCAACTAATATGCTTTTTTAACTATTATTACTTATTATTTAGTTTTTTGCCCACCAAAGTTTAGTTGCCATTACATCAGGCCCTTGAATAGCATTAGATGCTTCAGCATTAGCTGAATTAGTTCCATACACATCTGAATTATATCTAAGCCTTTGTGGATATGCACCGTTCAATGGATTTCCTAGAGCTTTTATATTACTTTGTGATGCAGTTACAGTTGAGTAAGCTGAAGTTGGATAACCAGTGTCTCTAACTATTGCCCAAGCTTCATAACCATTAGTATAATTAGCAATCCATCTTTGAGTAGCAATTTTTTCAAGTTTTTGCTCATTACTTCCGGTAAGATTTCCCATGTCAGAGGCTAAATAAGCAGCTAAATCATTACTATCTACTCCACCCCATAAATCCATTGCCTTTTCTATTCCCATTTGATAATAGGAATTAGCATCTCCTGAAGCTAGTCCTTTAACAATTGCCTCTGCTATCATAAAGTGACTATCAGCTGCAGACATTATAACAGCAGGATAAATTGGCTTACCTTGACCTTTTGCCTGTACTATAATATCTTGTGGGAATGAAAACAAATCACCATTAAAATATGGTTTAATTTTAGGACTTAATCTATTTGGTAGACCAACATAATTTGTATTTGCTGGCATGGTTATAACTATCTCAGTTGAGGTTTCCTCAAATGTATATTCAGCACCAGAACGATCTAACGTACTCTTTAAAAAAGCTACGTGTTCAGGAATTAGCGCCACCGCGTCACCTTGTATAGGTTTGGTAATTGTTATAACACCCCCAACACTTGGCTTTGCAATTTTATTTAACCTAGGATCGTTATTGTCTCTTAGTACATCTACAAGTGGCTCCGCAACAGCCCAATTACTAGTTGGGAATACAGATAATATATCTCCATAAACAGCTCCACCTACCCATTGATTAATTTCTTGATCTCTTTCAAATAGAGCATTTGCATTAGCTAGAACACCTGATGAAATTGCCTCAGAAGCTGCAGCTGCAGAAAAATCCTCACCTTGAGCACCGTGAGCACGAAGTGCTAAACGTAATTTAAGACTATTTGCTAATTGTTTCCATTTTTGCATATCTCCTTTGAAGATAACATCATTTTCAGCTAATAGCTCAACACCACTCCCAGTGGTCTCACTATTTCCAATTATAGATATAGCTTGATCTAAATCTGCAATTACACCTTTATATATATCCTTAACAGAGTCAAAGACAGGTTGAGAAATCTCAGGATTTGAAGCTTCCGAGTATGGATGTGCTCCATAAGTATCGGCCATGTGTTGATAGTACAATCCCTTCATTATTAAACCAAAAGCATAAAACTGATTGTTTTCAAGAGATCCTCCTTCTTCTACTAGGCCCATATATGATGTTAATGTAGCATTATAGTCAGCAAATACTAAATATGTAAAGTATTGCCAAAAATCATTATATGTCCAAGCATCTTCACCAGTCCAATCACCTTGTGCAAAACCTTGAGCACTTTGTCCAGAAAAACGGTCAGGGTGTAAGATGTTACCCAGCCAAACACCAAATGTGTTTTGTGCAATTAGTTTTTGTTGGACATCAGTTACTAAAAACTTAGCACTAATATCAGATGCAGTAAGTGCATCTGGTCTTGAATTTATTTCGTCAAAATCATTTGTACATGATATGACGGAAGCCATTAAAAGGCTTGTGAATATTATAAAAATTTTATTTTTCATTTTTAATTTATTTTAAAAGTTTAGGGACAAATTCAAACCAAGGCTTTTAGCCGTTGGCATTCCATTTTCAGATATACCTTGAATTCCAAGTGTAGTTCCAAGCATTGATTCTGGATCAATATCTTGAGCATCTTTAGAGAAAAAGAATAAGTTTCTACCTACTAATTGTATTGTAGCGCTTTGAATACCAAGTTTTGGCATGCTTGGAAGTTGATAGCCTATGCTTAATTCTCGTAACCTCACATTATCTTGACCATAAACATAGTTAGCAGATACATCTGCCATTGCCTGCCAATAATCCTGAGCAGAAATGCTTTTTGTATTTCTGTCATTAGAATCAGCTACAGTTGCATCTACAACTATGCCTGATTCTCTATACTGAAGACTTCTTTTAGAAACACCAACTCTATCAGTAGCAGCAGAAGTTTGTGAAAATACATATCCACCAACTCTAGCATCAATTAAGAAATTGAGTGAAAAGTCTTTATATCTTAATTGGTTAGACCAACCAACTAAAGCATCGGGTTGAGCATTTCCAACTAATTCGTCCGGTTGAGCAGAAGCTATTGGAATACCATCAACTGATACAGTTCCAGTATTTGTTCTTGCATATATATCTCCAATACTACCACCTACATTAGCTCTAATAGACACACCACCTTGAGTCGAACTATTGAATTGGAACCCATCAAGACCTTCTGCTAACTCATTTATTTTATTCTCATTTTTTGAATAAAATAAATTAGAGTTCCATGAAAGATTTTCTGAGTCTATTATAGACCCATTAATTGCAATTTCGAGCCCCTTATTTTGAACCTCACCTATATTAGTTTTTGAAAAACGATAACCTGTTGCAGCAGGTACTGGTAGATTAAAGATTAGATCTGTAGTTGTAATATCATAAACTGAAACATCAATACCTAATTTGTTGTCAAGCATACTTAATTCAAGACCAAACTCAGTTGAAGTTACAGTTTCAGGTTTTAAATCAGGATTAAGTTTTATACTTGATGACCCAACTGTTGTTAGCCCAAGATATCCCTTACCAGGAAGATTAAAAGTTTGATATAATTGATATGGTTCAGTATCGTTTCCAACCTCTGCAATACTTCCACGAAGTTTAATTAGATTAAAAATCTCTTGATCTGGATCAATAAATTGATTTAATAACAAAGATAAACTAGCAGAGTTATATAAGTAAGATCTATTTTCTGCACTTAATGTTGAAGACCAGTCATTTCTTACAGATACATCTAAGTATAAAAAGTTATCATAAGCAAGATTAAGAGATCCATATAAGGAGTTCACTTTTTTAATAGATTGAGGAACGATTATAGGAGACTGTTGATTATTAAGATTATCTACAAAATATTTTGTAGGTATTTTAAAATTTTCTCCAAACAACTCCCATCTTTCTGAAGTTCTCTTTGACATGGATCCACCCACATTAAAAATAAAGTTTAATTTATCAGAAATATTTTCTTTTGCTGTAATTAAAAAGTCTGTGTTTAATTCACCATAGTTAATGTTTCGAACATTCATTCTACCGCCAGCAAAAAAGTGATGACCAGGTTTGTATACTTTACTAAAATCTATATTAGTTATATCTGCTCCAACTCTAACAAAGGCATTAAGCCAATCTGTAAATTTATAATCGATTTTAGTAAATCCTAAAAATCTATTTCTTCTCTCTGATTGTTCATCATTAAATAATATCCAATAAGGATTTCCCCATTGTCCACTTGTATAACTTATTGATTGGTATTCAAGAGGATTTGAAGGGTTGTCTACTTGATATTTTTTAAGATCATTATGGTCAACATTTCTTGGCATTAGATAAACATTAGGTAGTAGACCTTGAGCACCAGTAACCTGGTTATTATTATTTATCTCCTGTGTAAAGTATGTAGCCTTTGAGTCTATAGTTAATTTATCACCAAGGTTAGTGATAGCTCTTAAATTAAAGTTGTGACTTTGAAGATCAGAGTTTGGTAACATTGACTCAGAAGAGTTATTTGTATATGAAAACCTGATTGATCCATTTTCGAAACCATTGCTTAATGATATTGAATTAATTGTTCTAAATGCATCTCTAAAAAAGTCTCTAACATTATTAGGCTGAGCAGAGTGCGCTCTTACTTCATCATTATAGTAAGGTGCTAATGACCCGTCCATTTTAGGTCCCCAGGATCCTCCACCCCAAGCATTTAAAGTACTTCTATCAGCATTGTAACGAGGTGAAACATTAAAAGCACCCAATGTACCCTGTCCATATTCATTTTGGTATGTAGGCAAAGTACCTGGCATTGGAGTATCTACATAAAGATTTGATTTAATTGAAACTCCTAATCCTTTAGATCTTGAGCCTTTTTTTGTTGTTATTAATATAACTCCGTTACCTGCCCTTGCTCCATATAGTGCTGCTGCATTTGGACCTTTAAGCACAGAAATTGATTCAACATCATCTGGATTAATATCAGAGATACCCCCACCTGAAATTTCTGGCTCAAAACTTGGAGACCCTCCGTCATCATTACTTCCAGAATTAGTTCCAGATCCATCGATAGGAATTCCATCTACAACAATTAAAGCTTGAGTATTTCCCCCAAGTGAATTATTTCCTCTAATTGTTACTCTTGATCCAGAACCAATGGCTCCAGCTTGAGTTATTTGTAATCCTGCAACTTTACCCGCTAAAGAATTAGCAAGGTTTGAATCTTTTATAGTATTTACATTGTCTCCGGATACTTCTGAAACTGCATATCCTAAAGATTTTTTCTCTCTTGAAATACCAAGAGCAGTTACTACAACTTCATCAAGTAAAGCATTAGGTTCTAACTGAATATTTAAAGATCCAGTTGTGTTCAGGGTAATATATTTTGTAGCATAGCCAACGAAACTTACATTAAGGGTTTGACCAACCGAAGTCTCTATGGAAAAATTACCATCAAAATCAGTCACTACTCCAGTTGATGTTCCTTGAACGATAACTGAAGCACCTGGAAGAGGTAATCCATTTTCATCGGTTACAGTTCCAGTAAACTGTTGAGCATAAATTGAAGTTGCCGAAAGCAACAATAATAAAATGCTAAGTAAAGAATTTTTCATCATTTTTAGTTTTTAGTAATTTAAATTTGAAGATAATAACTGTTATGTCCAAAAAAGATAGTACTGCATATATACTGCATACTTATTTGTAAAAAAAAATAAACTATAGATTTAAGATTTTAATAATGATGGATTCATATATTATTAATAAATGAGTTTAACTCTTGACCCTTTTTTAATTTTAATTTTTTTGAAAGCCTGTATCTTTGACTCTCTACAGTTCTTATAGATATTCCTGAAATCCTTGAGATTTCATGATTGCTATGATTCATTTTAATGTATGCTGCCAACCTTATGTCAGTTTTGGATAGGCCAGGGTTTGAATTAAGTTTTTCATAAAATTTTGGATATACTTGACTAAGCATTTTGTCAAATTCTTTATATGCTCTGTTTGATGAGGTAAGATACTTAAGCTCATTTTCCAAGTTTTTAATAAAACTAGGATCATTATTATTTTTGGAAATCTTATCCTTAATATTACTTATATGTTGATTTCTTTGAGAGATAAAATTTATTTTTGAAAATAATTCTCTCTCTTTCAACTTTAACTCATTCTTTATAATAGATTTCTCGTATTTTAATTTGTAGTTTTTTTGTCTTTGAAGCTGAATATTTTCCCTTAAAAATAAAATAAGGAGAGATAGACTAACTACAGAAAAAATAGAAATTAATGTAATTGTAGAAGTTCTTAACTTTGAAAGATTTAATTCATTTTGCTTATCCGTAACTAAAATTAGGTTTTCTAATAAGTTAAATTCATTTTGTATTTGAATATTAATAGGATTCTCGTTATAAGCTATTATTGAGTCTTTTACAGAAAGTAATAAATCATTTTCTTTCGTATTTGAATATATTTTTTCAAGTAATTTAAAATTTAATATTTTCTGATTTCTAGTTGTATTTTCATCTATGTTTGAATTTATTAAAAACTGTTCAGCCTCCTGGTATTTATTAGTCTTGATTAGAATATCTGCAATTTCATAATCAACCCTTTGATAACTTTGATAAGGTGAAAGGATTTCCCCGTTGATTTTTTCTAATTCTTTTTTCGCAGCTAATAAAAAGTTTAATGCTTTATTATAGTCTAAAATATCTTTAAAATATTTACCATAAATTAAGTTTGCTTCACTGTAGTGTAATGTAGCTTCAACTCTTGAATCTTTTCCTTTATTATCATATTCAAATTTAATTTTACTGAAGTATTCCTCAGCAAAATCTAATTTATTCCACAATATATATAGCTCCATTAAAAAAAGATTTGAATACATTTTGCTTACTGTATCATCACCTCTCCTTTCTTTAGCTTTTTTAAATAGTATCTCTGCGTTTTTAAAATTACCTCTTTGAATTTCTATTTGCGCAAGACTTTCTTCAGCATTACTAAGTCCAAAAATTTTTTCTTGAGTAAATTCTGAATCAAACAATTGAAAATTCTCAATTGCTTCATTATAATAATATTCAGCAATATTATAATTTCCATTTTTAAAATAGACTGCCCCCATCACAGATAATATCCAGGGTGGTTTTAAAACATTTCTATTTCTCCTCTTATTTTTATCTAATAATTCATAAAGTTCAAGTGATTTTATTAAGTACTGATATGAGCTGACATAATCCTGCAGGTGATAAAATGTTTCACCTATGTAATAATTCAAATTAACATAATCTAAAGAAAGTTCAAATTCTTCAGGAATCTCCTTTAGTAATTCAAATGCAAACTCTAATGCCTTTTTGGAATTTGTCTCTTTGTATTTGATAATTGAATCAATAGAATTGATTTCTCCAGAATCTAATTGAAAATTTGAAGTCAAAAAATTATCGTCAACATTTATGTTTGAGATAACTAAAAAATGAATTAATCCAACTAAGTACATAATTCTAGGTTAAAAAAAGAAAACAAATCACATCATAACTAGTGATAATAACTTAGCTTAATCTTTATGAGTTTTTATATTCCCTATAAGTTGTTTTGAACACATATATCCTGAAGTACCAGCAACACTTCCACATGGGAAACTACCAGCTCCACAATAATAAATATTTTCATACCCATAGTATGAATAAAAATTATCTTTTTTACTACTGAATGTCCTCTTTTCAAAATTCTGTTTTCCAGATAATGTTATATGATCAATATTTCCTTTTGGAAATAAAAAAGTTTCATTTAAATCCTTTGGAGTTAAAAACTTTGAAAATACTAAATCTTCAGGATTTTCAATATGAGGTATTACTGTTGAAATGATTTTATCTTTTACTTTATCCAAGCTTAATGCTTTCTTATTATAACTTATATTTTTTGTAAAGAATATAAGCTTATCAAAATATTCATTGTTATCCATTTTTCTTTGAGCACTTCCCTCTGGATAGATCTGTATAAATCCTGGAAAGTAGTCATCTAGATCGTTTAGTGCATTTTGACTAGCATTTTCAAAGCTTTCTAATGTATCAACTGAGAAAATAAATCTAAAGGAATCTGAATAATTATTTGAATCTTTCCATCGTACAGGGTTTTTAAAAAAAGCGGTTACTTTTCCACTTGTCCCAATTAAGTCCAGATTAATATCATTTTTAAAATCTTTAATAAATTTTGATGGAGTTAATGGATCTGTTGCAAAAATTAGCTGATCATAGTTTAATTTAAAGTCTTTACTATTCTTTGAGAATGAAATAGAGTTTTTATCATTATCAACCTCTTGAATGTTTGATTCTAAATAAAATTTTACACCAAGATCTTTATTTATTTTTGTCAAATTTTCAGTTATTTTCCAAATACCTGTTTTAACAAACCCCCAGTACCCATCAAATACTGATCCTGAATCCATTAAAGGAATAGTAAATGCTGTTCCAGGTTCATATAGTGAAGCGGGTCCACTTTCTATTACTGTCATTCCCATGTATAATTTTGTTTTCTCAGAAGAGAAATAATGATCAAGTAAATCTTTCGCATTTCCTGTAATCCAAAGTCTTGTTAATTCTTTACCTAAACAATCGTTTGCTATATCAGTTGAAGGGCTTGTACCATTTTTATATAACTCTTGAATAAACTTAATTACTTTATTCTCGTCGTTTCTAAACGCATTAACCTTACCAGTCTCCCCCCATTTATCTCTGAGTTCTTCCTCCAATTTAAGGTGATCTTGATATATTTTAGTAGATGTTTCCTTACCATTAAAATAGACAAGCTTTGGAGTCTTTGGATAATAACCTTGGGTTATTTTACTCAGACCAGTTTCTTTAAATAT
The DNA here is from genome assembly GCA_017856235.1 of Flavobacteriaceae bacterium. GTDB lineage: Bacteria > Bacteroidota > Bacteroidia > Flavobacteriales > Flavobacteriaceae > Marisimplicoccus. Next base: position 9,372 of record JAFMFH010000029.1, read on the forward strand.
GAAATCTGGCATCATACCAAGTACAGTAGGCCCGTAAGCAAAATCAATTTTTTTATTTCTAATTTCAACGGTATCTTTTATACACGCTCCTCCTGTTTGAGATTTTTTTTCGATTATACTTACATCAAAACCACTTTTTACAAGATAGTTTGCAGCAACTAATCCATTTATCCCTGCGCCAACGATTATTACCTTATTCATAATTATAATCTAATATATTAATATTTAGTCTTTCTAAATCAAAAAAGGAGATCAATTGATCTCCTTTAGAAATGAAAATAATAGAAGTTATTATCTCATTGAAAAGTCTCCATAGGCACCGGTCCCATGTTCGGAAACATCTAAACCTTCTTCTTCTTCTTCCTCAGAAACTCTTAGCCCCATAATTGACTTAACTGCAAGACCAATTACAAATGTACATACTACACAGAAAAGACCAACTATTCCAACACTTGCAAGTTGAACCATAAACTGATCAAATCCAGCAGAAGCTCCAAATATTCCAACTGCTAGTGTACCCCAGATTCCGGCAAATAAATGAACTGGAATTGCTCCGACAGGATCATCTAACTTACACTTATCTAGTAAGGCAACTCCAAGTACTACTACAATTCCACCAATAGCACCTATAGCAATTGCTTCAGTTGGACCCATTTGATCTGCTCCAGCTGTTATTCCAACTAGACCACCTAAAACACCATTCATAAACATTGTTATATCTAAATTCTTATATAAAACTCCTGAGAACAATGCAGCTCCAAGACCACCTGCTGCTGCAGCTAGACAAGTTGTAACAAGAACAAGTGATGTATTTGCAGGGTCTGCTGATAAAACTGATCCTCCATTAAATCCAAACCATCCTAACCAAAGAATTAAAACACCTGCTGCTGATAGTGGTATGTTAGAGCCAGGAATAGCCAATGGCTTTCCAGAGCTATCAAACTTTCCTTTTCTAGCACCCAATAAATAAATTATAACTAATGCTCCCCATCCCCCAACAGAGTGGACAAGAGTTGATCCTGCAAAGTCGTAAAAACCAACTTCATCTGTTAGTGTTGATAAAAATCCAGAACCCCATTGCCATGAACCTACAATAGGATAAACTATTGTAACATACAGTAAAACAATGAACATAAATGAGTTAATCTTTATTCTTTCAGCAACTGCACCTGAAATAATAGTTCCAGCTGTTGCAGCAAACATTCCTTGGAACAAGAAGTCTGTCCAGTAAGTATAGCCTTCATTATACGCGAGGTCAACAGCAGCTTCTGCATCTAGCCCTGCACCTGCAAATCCAAGTATACCATTACCAATAATATTAAAGTCTCCAGGATACATTAAGTTAAAACCAATCAGGCAATATGCTATTAGTCCCATTGTAATTATAAAGAAGTTCTTAAATAAGATATTAATTGAATTCTTCTGTCTTGTTAACCCGATTTCTAAAAATGAAAATCCAAGATGCATAAAAAATACCAATGCTGCACAGAGCATCATCCAAACATTATTTGTTGTGAGTAATTCCATAATTTTTAATTAAATGATTTATTTCCTTTTTCTCCTGTTCTAATTCTGTAAGCTTCTTCGCATGGTAATATGAATATCTTACCATCACCTACATTACCAGTAGCGCCAGAATTAATAATGGCATCCACAGTGGCATCTACAAAAGAGTCTGATACAACAATTGATAAATATCTTCTTTGAATATCTTTTGTGCTATAGGTAATTCCTCTGTAAACCTTTCCTATCTTTTCGTTTCCAACACCGGTAACATCCCAGTAGCTGAAAAAGTACACCTCTGCGTCATGCAGAGCTTTAACTACTTCGTCAAATTTTGACTTTCTAATAATTGCTTCTATTTTTTTCATGATGATCTAATTTAAAAACTAATTCCAAAAACTAAAAAAGCTGCTTCAGCTTCTGGATTTAGAATAAATGATCCAAATACCGGAAGCGAGAATGAGTCTGAAATTTGCAGATCTTTGGAACCACTAAAAGACATATTTACAATTCCGCTACCACCATTAGCATACCATGCATCTCCTTGATCATCTCCATAACCTATTGCAATGTCAACTGGTCCTGCAGCAAATCCAAGTTCAACATATAATGCCTCTACTTCGGTGAAATATCCTGCCATTAAATCAACTCCCATAATAGATGTTGACCCACTTATTTCAGTATAGTCTCCTTGAAAGAAGCCATACTCTCCGTCACTGTATACTCCTCCTTCACTAGGGAAAGTATAGTTAGTAACTGTTAATGCCAGTGGACCAAAATCATAACTAATGTAGGCGTCTAATTCATTTCCACCACCTTGAGCTGATGTTGGGAAGCTTCCCCAAATTCCAGCCTCTAAATTTCCAGATCCAAGAGTCATATATGGCTGAATGTGAGCACCTGATCCAAATTGTGTACCTCTCCAGACATAAGAACTCACAAGATCTGCACCAAAGTCTTGTGAATAAGTAATATTAGAAGATAAAAGTGCAATCAATAATAAAAACCCTATTCTTAAAGTTCTAGATATGTATAATTTAAATTGATTCATATTTTCATATTTTGAGTTAGATTCAAATCTATGTTATACTGTATCCAAATAACTTTAATTAATGAGGAATTATTTCATTTTTATGAAATCAATATTTCGGTATAAGGTTTTTTTATAAAAAAGGAATCTGAGTAGTTCTTTTTTTGGAATTTTTTAAAATGCAGATTTAATCTTCATAACTAATTTCATACAATATTTCATTTCTTCTATTGAAGAATTTTGTTGGAGCATCGTATGAAAGAACATAGTAATCGCTAATTATCTCAAGTCCGTTATTTTCAAGAATAGATTTGAGTTCATTTTTATGCTTTTGAATTTTATTAGCATCTGAATATCCTGAATACCTAATTGCAGCAAAATATCTTGGATCAGAAATATAAGCTTCTAGGTCTTTATCGTTAGGCATGGGAAGATCTTCAGATAAGTATTTTTTTGGAAGAACAAACTCCATAGTTTTGTTTTGGTCATACATGTAAACAGGAGTTGTCATTGCAATCTCTTTATTTTCTTGATTGTTACCTGAAATGTATCTAAAAAGTTTGCCAAAATTATTATTTCTGTTTTGTTCGGCAGAAACCTTTATCATAGCAGCACTGGGATAAAATCTTATTTCAGCATTATCAATTTGATCTACTACTTGATATTCCTGTGTCTCATATTTTTGTGCCATAAGCATTGATGAGTTAAAAAATATAATTGTAATTAAAAAATTAAATTTAGAAATTGTATTAATCATTTCACAAATATAAATAGTCATTTGTCTTAGAAAACCTATCGAATGTGGTTTAGGAAATTCTTAACATCTATATTTTTTCTCATCCTTAATGGATGTGATAATCAAATTCAAATCATTGATAAACCAATTATATTTAATCAAGAAAGGATTAATCTCACCAAAGAATATTTTAAACAGAGATATGATTTAAATAGAGATACTATTTCAATAACTCCAAAAATTATAGTTCTTCATTGGACAGTTATTCCTACAATGGAAAAAACTTTTGAAGCTTTTAATAGCCCATATTTACCTTCTTGGAGGCCAGATTTAGAAAATGTTAGTGGGTTAAATGTATCCTCACAATTTTTAGTAGATCAAGATGGTTCAATATATAGACTAATGCCTGAAAACTATATGGCAAGACACGTAATTGGCCTAAACCACTCGTCTATTGGTATTGAAAATGTTGGAGGAAATGATACATTACCCTTAACTGATATGCAAGTTGAAGCAAATATCAAACTTGTTAAATACTTAAAAAATAAATTTCCAACAATAGAATATCTAATAGGCCATTACGAGTATACAAATTTTGAAGGGCATGAACTTTGGCTTGAAGTCGATGATAACTATAGGACAGAAAAAGTAGATCCAGGAGAAGACTTTATGAACTCTGTAAGAAAAAGAGTCAAATATTTAAACTTTCGTAAACTTCCTAATTAATATTTTGCAACAAAGTCCTCCCTCAAGATTTTTTTAAAATATTTTAAAAATAAATCACAGTTTGATTTGCTAAAAAT
>JAFMFH010000053.1 GCA_017856235.1 Flavobacteriaceae bacterium
TTCAGCGGTAACTCCAGTTTGGCAAGGTGGCGCAGCCCCTACAGCTGGAAACGTTACATCAAATGATGTTTACACATACACTGCAATTAAAACTGCAGCTTCTACTTTCACAGTATTAGCAGCGCAAACGCAGTTTGCATAATAGGAGGATTAGAGAAAGATGCCAATTATAGGTTCATTAGCAGGCGGATCAGCTGGAGGATTTGGACAAAGGCAAGATGCAATACCCAAAATAGATTTCTTAGTAGTCGCTGGTGGTGGCGGTGGTGGTGTTGGTGATAATGGATCATTAAGAGAAGCTGGAGGAGCTGGTGGCGCAGGAGGATACCAAACTTCTACTCAAATATTGGAACCTGGTATATCAATTACAGTAACCGTAGGCAGTGGAGGTGCTGGAGGTGCTTCTGGAACTGGTGGAAATACATCTTCAATTTCAGGTACAGGTTACACAACTATAACTTGTACTGGAGGCGGCGGTGGTGGCGGTGTTACTCAAGCTGGTTCACCAGGAGGTTCTGGTGGCGGTGGTGGTGGATCTGGTTTTCCACCAACAAACAGTGCTGCAGGTGGATCAGGTACTGCTGGTCAAGGTAATGATGGTGGAGCTTCAAACGGGTCAAGCGCTGGTGGTGGCGGTGGAGCTGGTGCTGCTGGTGCACCAGGATTTTTAAGTCCAGGAGGTAGAGTTGGTGGTGACGGATTACAATCTTCAATAACAGGTTCAGCTACATATTACGCAGGTGGTGGTGGCGGAGGAGCTTATGGGTATGATGTAGCTCCAGGAGGACAAGGTGGCGGAGGAAGTGGAGCATTATATACTCCTTATCCAGGCGGAGGTGTTGCAGCAACAACTGGTGGTACAAATACAGGTGGCGGCGGTGGAGGCGGAAGTGGTTTCGGTTCATCTTCACGTCCTGGAGGAAGTGGTGTAGTTATAATAAGTGTACCAACTGCAACCTATACAGGCACAACAACAGGTTCCCCAACAGTTACGACATCAGGTTCAAAAACAATTTTAAAATTTACAGGGTCAGGGAGCTACACAACATAATGGCAAACTTTGCAAAAATAGGTTTAGATAACAGAGTAATGGAAGTTCTTTCTGTTAATAATGAAGTATTACAAGATGCTGACGGAGTAGAACAAGAATCTAAAGGTATTGAGTTTTTAACTCAATTAACAGGTCATTCTATATGGAAACAAACATCTATAAATACTCACGGTAATGTTCATACATTAGGAGGCACGCCTTTAAGAAAAAATTATGCTGGAATAGGTTATAGTTATGATGCAGATAGAGATGCTTTTATTGCTGAAAGACCTTTTGCTTCTTGGTCATTAAATGAGACTACTTGTTTATGGGAGGCTCCAGTTCCTAAACCAGAATTGACAGATGAACAAAGTTCACAAAACATAGCAGAGACTCACGATTGGTATTATATCTGGAATGAATCAACTACATCTTGGGATTTAATAAACGGTAAAGATTTTTAATATAAAAATTTATTCTTGTGATAAAATTTAACAACCCATCTTGGAATTTTTACTTAGATAAAATTCATTTTTACTCATATTGGAATGGTGCTTTCACAAAAGAAGAATGTGAAAGGATAATTAAAATTGCTAAAAACAAAGGCCTTATTAAAGGTACAACAGCGGTTGATGGCAAAGCAATAAGTACATCAAAAGTTAGAAAAAGTAAAATATCTTGGTTGTATTGTAATGATGATATGCATTGGGCTTTCCGCAGAATAACCGACATTGTATTAAATTTAAATCAAAGATTTTTTCAATTTGATATTTTTGGATTAAATGAAGGATTTCAATTTACTAACTACAAAGCACCAGGTGATAAATATGGTAAACACGTTGACAGAGCTTTAGATATGGTAGTTAGAAAACTATCTATATCAATTCAATTAACTGATCCTAAAGAATATGAGGGCGGCGAACTTTATCTTTATGAAGGTGATAAAGGTACGTTAATGGATAAAAAACAAGGAACTTTAGTAATGTTTCCTTCTTATGTTGTACACGAAGTTATGCCTGTAACTAAAGGTGAAAGAAATTCTTTAGTAACTTGGGTTACTGGAAAACAATTTAAATAACACTGTTGATAAATAAATCAAAAAAGGATATACGTATATTGGCTATGGGGTTACCACCAAACACCAACCTCGTAGCTACTTAATGAATATACTAGAAAGATTTTCTAATTATTTAACTGCTATAGAATACCCAAAAGAAAAAACATCTTGGAATATTGCAGGTATTATAAAAGGTCAAAATGCTTTTTATAAATTTGATGTTAGAGATATGTTTAATTTATCTGATGGAACACTTGCCCAAAAAGGTAGATTAGATTCTAAGGCAGATAAAATGGTTTTAGAAATAAAAAATAAATGGGTTATTTTAGATTTAGAAGAACTTCATCAACACATAAAGAAAAATAAACTAAAGAAAGTTTACGTAAATGATTTAATATCTAAGCTACAATGGACAATTAATTTAAAAAAATAATATGACTTTTTACAATGACTGGATGTATATTGATAATATAGGAGAAAAAGAAACAAATAATTTATTAAACTATGTTAATAATTTTACTAAAAAACTTAAACCTATTGATTTAAATGAAAAAAGCACGAGAGGGATTAACTCTAAACAATATGAATTGTTTGGATTAATTAAAAACAAAGATAGGCAAATAAGTATTGTTAAAGAAAAAATAAAATTTCATTTAAATAAATTTGTACATAAAGAATTAAACTTGGAATTATTATCAGCTTGGACTGTTTTAGGACAGAAAGATAGCTATCATACATTACATAAACATAATGAATATAATACAAAACATATAGCTACTGTTTTATATTTAGAAACACCTCCTTATTCAAAAGATGATTTTGGAAACTTTTATTTTCTTTTTAGACACGGCTCTGAAATAATAAAACATTCCCATAAACCAAGAAAAGGTGATTTAATAATATTTCCTGTATGGATCTGGCACGGTGCTTATCCTCAACAAGAAGGCTTAAGACAAACTTTAAATTTAGATTTTAAAATAGTTGATATTTAATCTAAAACTGATTATATTTATAAATAAAAACAATGAATAGATTTGAAATTAAAGAAAGTGATAATTTTTTATCAAAAGAAAATATTAAATTTATTAATGAAACAATTTTAAGTAATCGATTCCCCTGGTATTCTGAATTTACTAAAACAAATAGTACCAATTTAAATTATTTTTTTCTAGCACATACGGTTCAAAGAAGATTAGAGGAGTATCCGATAGATCAAATTGTAAATTCTCCAGATTTTTTTAATCCAACTGTTGATATTTTAAAAAATTTTTTAAAATCAATAAA
>JAFMFH010000054.1 GCA_017856235.1 Flavobacteriaceae bacterium
TTCCATTTCTCTTAGTAATCTTTATATATAACCAATAGATTAGAAAAAATACATAACCAACAATAAAATAGTACCTCATACTTAAATTTAAAAAAAATCAAAATATTTTAAATATTAAAATCTTGTTTTTAAATTGAAAAAAAATTTAATAAAATCAGTTAACATGAAAAATATATTTACAGAACACCCCAAGTCTGTTGGTGAGTCTTATGTATATCATATGTTCTTTGCCTTTAAAGTTGGTTTAAAACTAATTATATGGGGTTTTGCAGCTATCTTTCACGCTATATTTCCTTTTGTGCTTAAAACATATGTATCTTCGAATATCAAAAAATTACACGACGATATTTTTGTAAATAGATTAAATAAATGATTGCATTAGACTTTGTTTTTCTTGGAGTCCTATTATGTGTAGCTATTTCAATTCCTTTTCTGTGGTTAAAATATTCTTATAATAAAATCAATAAATTCACGACTATCTTTGTTTTTATCTTGCTAACGTTAATATTAGCCTATTTATTTATTCAGTTTTACAAATAAAAAAACTGATTATTTTACAATATTCTCTAACATAAAAAGAAATGCATATTCCATTGCAGTCTCTTTCAGTGCTTCAAATCTACCAGATGATCCACTATGTCCTGCATCCATATTAGTATGTAAAATGATTTTATTCTCACCTTTGTGATAATCTCTTAGTTTTGCAACCCATTTTGCAGGTTCCCAATACTGTACTTGAGAATCATGAAGGCCTGTTGTCACAAGAGTGTTTGGATATTCAACACTCCTAATGTTATCATAAGGGGAGTATGACAGCATATAGTCATAAAATTCTTTTTCATTAGGATTACCCCATTCATCATATTCCCCTGTCGTTAAGGGAATAGATTCATCTAGCATAGTTGTAACAACATCCACAAATGGGACTGCCGAAATAACTCCGTTATATAATTCTGGAGACATATTCATTACTGCACCCATTAATAAACCACCTGCTGAACCTCCCATAGCATATAAATGATTAGGTGATGTATAGTTATTTTCAATTAAATGTTCAGATGCACTAATAAAATCTTTAAATGTATTTTTTTTATTAAAAATTCTTCCATCTTCATACCAGTCTCTTCCAAGATATTGACCACCACGAATATGAGCTATTGCATAAACAAAACCTCTGTCTAACAGGCTTAGTCTAGTTGTAGAAAAACGAGGATTTATAGTGGCACCATATGAACCGTATCCATATAAAAGAAGAGGTGTATCTGAATTTAGCTCAGTTTCAACATGTTTTACAATAGAAATTGGGACTTCTTTACCATCATGTCCTTTTGCAAATACTCTTTCGGATACATAATTATTTGAATCAAAATTACCTCCTAAGACTTCCTGTTGTTTTAATATCTCCTCTTCTTTATTTTGAATATTATATTTTAAAACTGTAGAAGGTATAGTTAATGAACTGTAATTAATTCTAATTTCATCAGTATTGAATTCAGGGTTGTATCCTAAGGAAGCAGAATATGTATCATTTTGAAAATCAAGATTACTATTTTGGTTTATATAATAATCTTGTTTACCATCATAACTTTTAACTCTTAAATTAATTAATCCATTTTCTCTCTCCTCAATTACCATAAAGTTTGTAAATAATTCTAAATCATCAACTAAGACATTATCTCTGTGAGGTATTATATCTACCCAGTTGGATTTACTTGGGTTTGATATAGGTGTCTTAATAATCTTAAAATTTGTGCTATTATTATGATTTGTGGTCATATAAAACATATCATCAATATGATAAGGTTGATATTCTAAGCCTCTTTCTCTTTTCTGAATTATCCTAAACTCATTATTTGGAGTATCACTAGATAGATATCTGAATTCAGTAGATAGTGTACTTTGAGATCCAATAAATATATATTCTCTTGATTTAGAAGGATACACATATGTTGAAAAAGTTTCATCTTCTTCTTCATATACTAGTTTATCATCACTTTGGTTATCTCCAAGATTATGTTTGAAAATTTTATCAGATCTTAAAGTTTCCTTGTCTTTACCGGTATAAAAAAATGTTTTACTATCAGATGACCAGGTCACATATGAATTTACACCCTTAATCTGGTCAGATAACATTTTACCTGTTTCCAAATCTTTAACATTTATAGTGTAGATTCTTCTAGATAGAGTGTCAACTCCATAAGAAACTTTTTTGTTATCAGGACTAACACTTAAGCCAGACACTTGATAGTAATCATAATTTTTAGCTAATTCATTAACATCAAGTAAAACTTCTTCTTTGGAATCTAGTGTTTTGAATTTTCTTGTATAGATAGGGTATTCTTTCCCCTTTTCATATTTAGTTATATACCAATAATCATTTAAAAAATATGGTACAGATGAATCATCCTCCTTAATTCTACCTTTCATTTCATCAAATAATATTCTTTGAAATTTTTCAGTTGATTTTAAAACTGATTTTGAATAATTATTTTCTTCTTCTAGATAAGAAATAACATTAGGATTTTCTCTTTCATTTAACCAATAATATGAATCAACACGAGTATCTCCATGAATTTCTAAAATTTTATCTTGTTTATCTGCTTTAGGTGGTAATGTATTCATATCGGTACATCTTGAAAAAATAAGTAATATTAAAATTGATATTAATGAGTGTGCTTTCATTTTAATTTTATTAGATGCCAAAGCTACTTAAATTAAATTTAAATTTATTAAATCATAAACCTAGAGTCTTAGGTTGAAATTGATGAAGTAGGATTATATAATATTGTCAATTGTTATATTTTTGAAAAAAAAAGATACGTTAAAAGCTAAAGTATATTATCATAGGTTGTTTGAAAGTAAAAATTCATTCTCCTTTTCTTATTTCGCTGATTTAATTCGTATTAATAAATAACACAATGACAAAAGATAACACAATTAGTGAGTTGTTAGAAAGACTAGAAGAGGAAATCAAAAACCCTAAAGACTCTGTTCACAAAATAGTGCTTCGAACTACAATAGACAATATAAATAAGCTAATAGATAATAATGTATAAAGGTCTGTTGATAAACTTTTAAAATAAAAAATTAAGTCCAAGATTATAAATATCATATTTATATTAGATGTATTATGAGATTATTTAGACGTGTTTCATATTTAATTGGTCGAAACAAAACCATTCAAAAATTTTCATATTCAAAAACTTATATGTTTTACTCTTTGAAAATGATTTACTATAAATTTGGATGGATAATTAAACTTGCAAAGAAATACCTTATTAAATAAATTATCTTATAGCTTGAGTCTAATGTTTTAATAAATAAATGATTAAATAATTGATTTTCTTTAAATTGG
>JAFMFH010000030.1 GCA_017856235.1 Flavobacteriaceae bacterium
ATTAATAGACAAATTGAACCTCTTTCAAGACAGCTACAAAGTACAATTACTAGTGTTGACTCTATATTTACAGGTGCATCAAATGTTTTAAATTTAGAAACTCAAAAAAATATAAAAGAGTCTGTAGAAGTTTTAACTTCTGCCATAAATGCTATAAATAAATCTGCTTCTATAATTGAAAATACTCTGACTGAAAAAAATGATAAGATTAATAATACATTAGATAATATTGAATCAATTAGTGATAATCTCTCAAAAGTTACCCAAGATTTAAATGATTTTGGAATATCAAATTTTCTTACTGATTTAAAAGAATCTTCAGAAGGTATCAATTCTGTAATTCAAAATATAAACTCAGAGTCTTCTAGTCTTGGTAAATTAATAAATAAGGATGAATTTTATGAAAACCTGAATTCATCAATTATTAGTCTCAATAAGTTAATTGATGATATTAATGAAAATCCAAAAAAATACGTTCATTTTTCAATTTTTGGTAGAAAATAGATGATTAGCATTCTTCCCAATATAATCTTCTCATTAATCTTAACTTTTGCTGTAGGTTTCTTTATCAGAAATATTCAAAGGTTAATTAAGGTTATTAAGATGGGGAAACCAATTAATAGAACTGATAATCCAGCTAAAAGACTTTCTAATTTACTTCGCATCGCTCTTGGTCAGTCAAAGATGGTTGTAAAACCAGTATCTGGCTTTTTACATGTAATCGTTTATGTAGGTTTTATAATAATAAATATTGAATTACTTGAAATACTAATTGATGGAGTAACTGGATCACACAGGTTTTTTTCAAAATATTTCAATCCATTTTTTTATGATTTTTTAATCGCTTCCTTTGAAATTCTTGCATTATTAGTTTTAATCTCAGTTATTGTTTTTTGGACTAGAAGAAATATTATAAAGATTAAAAGATTTTTAAGCGCTGAAATGAAGGGTTGGCCAAAATTTGACGCAGATAATATTCTTTATTTTGAAGTTGTTTTAATGCTATTATTCTTATCAATGAATGCTACTGATCTAATCCTTCAATATCGTGGTTTTGATGGTTACAATAAGGCAGGATTTTTTCCTGTTTCATCATTTCTAGTTCCTATTTTTGATTCTCTTGATACCTCAACAGTATATTTATTTGAAAGAGTTTTTTGGTGGCTACACATATTAGGTATTCTTTTCTTTCTTAACTATTTATACTATTCTAAACATTTACATATTCTATTAGCATTTCCAAATACATACTTCTCAAACCTAGAAGAAAAAGGTAAGTTTAGCGTTCTTGAGTCAGTTAAAAATGAAGTTATGCTTATGTTCTATCCTGATAGAGCTTCTACTGAAAACAATCAAGTAGAAAAATTTGGTGCATCTGATGTTCTTGATCTAAACTGGGTTCAATTAATGAACGCATATTCATGTACAGAATGTGGAAGGTGTACTAGCGAATGTCCTGCAAATATGACTGGAAAAAAATTATCACCTAGAAAAATAATGATGGATACTAGAGATAGATTAGAAAAAATTTCTTTAAATATTTCACAAAATAAAGGAAAGTTTATAGATGATGGAGACAGGTTACTCGATAACTATATTTCAAAAGAAGAGCTTTGGGCATGTACTTCATGTAATGCATGTGTAGAGGTATGTCCAATAAACATTGATCCTTTATCTATAATTATGGATATGAGACAGTATTTAATAATGGAAGAATCATCCGCTCATCCAGATTTAAATAATATGATGAACAATATAGAAAACAATGGTGCTCCATGGCCATATAATCAATTAGATAGAGAACTATGGGTTCAAGAAACACAATAAAAATGAAAAAAGAAGAAGTAGAAAATTATTTACATCAAAAAATAGAAAAAGGTGAAACAGTTAGTCCAATCCTTCCAAAGGGTGTCAAAAATTATTTAATAGATATTGATGGAACTATATGTGATGATATTCCTAATGAAGAACCTGAAAGAATGGCAACAGCAAAATTATATCCAGATGCTCTTGAAACAATAAATAATTGGTATGATAAAGGTCATATTATATGTTTCTTTACTGCTAGAATTGAGTCTCATAGAGAAGTAACTGAAAAATGGTTAGAAGATAACGGATTTAAATATCATAGTTTACTAATGGGTAAACCCAGAGGTGGAAACTATCATTGGATAGATAACCATCTAGTAAAGGCCACTAGGTATAATGGAAAGTTTACTGATCTGGTAGAGAAAAAAGTAACAATTGAGGTCTTTGACGACGAAAAAACAAAATAATATAATATGAAAGTTCCTATTTTGTCAGAGCTTAAATCAAAAGGCAATAGCCCAGAGTATTTATTCTGGGTAGGATGTGCTGGTAGTTTTGATGATCGATCAAAAAAGGTAACTAAAGCTTTTGTAAAAATTTTAAATAAGGCAAATATATCTTATGCTATTCTCGGTAAAGAAGAATCTTGTACTGGAGATCCAGCAAAAAGAGCAGGTAATGAATTTCTATTTCAGATGAAAGCTATATCTAATATTGAAATTTTAAATTCTTATAATATTAAAAATATAATTACTACTTGCCCTCACTGTTTTAATACTATTAAAAATGAGTATCCTGAATTGGGAGGTAATTATAAAGTAATTCATCATACTACTTTTATTAATAATCTTATAAAAGAAAATAAAATTACAATTGGTGGGGGATACTATAAGGGTAAGAAAATAACTTATCATGATCCATGCTATCTGGGTAGAGCAAATGGTATATATGAAGCTCCAAGAGAAGTTATAAAAAAGCTCGATGCTGAGTTAGTTGAAATGAAAAGTTGTAAATCTAAATCTTTATGTTGTGGAGCTGGTGGTGCTCAAATGTTTAAAGAACCTGAGAAAGGTAATGAAGATATTAATATTAAAAGATCAGAAGAGGCTATAAATACAGATTCTGAAATAGTTGCTGTGAGCTGCCCTTTCTGTAACACTATGATGAGTGATGGAATGACGGCTAAAGAAAAAAATATAGATGTTTTGGATATTGCGCAAATGATTGAAAAAGCAGAAGACTTATGAAAGTAGAATTTGATAAAATACCTGATGAATCAAGAATATGGATATATCAATCCAATCATGATTTTACTGAGTCTGACGTTAATGTTATTAATAGTAAATCTGACTTATTTCTCGATAATTGGATGGCTCACAATAAAGAACTTCAAGCATCATTTAAGATACTAAATAATCGATTTTTGGTTATTGCAGTTAATGAAAAATTTAATCCAATTGGAGGATGCTCTATTGATTATTCTATTCAGTTGATAAAAGATATTTCTAATACAATAAACAAGAACTTATTAGATAGGCTTATAGTTAATTATAGAATAGGTCCAGTAATTAAATCAATTACTCTAAGAGATTTAAAAAACAATTTAAAAAATGGATCTATTTCATCAGAAACAGTTATATTCAACACAACAGTAGCCACTAAGAAAGAACTTTTAAATAATTTTGAAATAAAGCTAAGCTCTTCTTGGTTGTCGAAATTTATTTAGAAATGAAAAAACTTCTTTTACTCATAATTTTATTTAATTTTTCATTTATTTATTCTCAAGATATCTATTACGAGCTTCATAATAATAAGAAGCAGTGGGTAGATAGCGTATATAATTCTCTTTCACTTGAAGAAAAAATTGCTCAATTATTTATTAATTGGGTATCACCCGAACAGTCAGATTTTGAAGAAATTAAAAAACTAGTTGAAGTAAATAAAATAGGTGGTTTAATATTTTCAATTGGAACAACAAAATCTCACTTAGAATGGTTAAATAAGTTTCAAGCAATTTCTAAAACACCTTTGTTAGTTGCAATGGATGCCGAATGGGGACCCTCACAAAGATTATCTGATGTTTTTGCTCATCCTTGGAACATGACACTTGGAGCTATACAAGATAATAATCTAGTTAAAAATATATCAAAAAGAATGGCAGAGCAAAACAAGGCTCTTGGGATTAATTATAATTTTTCTCCCTCTGTTGATGTTAATAATAATTCAAAGAATCCAATCATTGGAAATAGATCTTTTGGTGAAGACCCTGAAAATGTCTATCAAAAAGCAAAAGCATACATAAATGGGCATAAAGAAGTAGGTGTATTTACATCAGTTAAACATTTTCCAGGTCATGGGGATACTGATAAAGATTCTCATAAGACACTTCCTGTAATTAATGGAAGTATAAAAAGACTTAATGAAGTTGAGTTATATCCTTTCAAGAAATTAATTGATGATGGTCTGGTAGAATCTGTTATGACAGCTCATCTTAGTGTTCCATCTTTAGATAAAAAATTTCCCTCTTCATTGTCAAAAAAAACAATTAATAATCTTCTCAGAGAAGAATATAAATTTAATGGTATAACAGTGACAGATGCACTTGACATGAAAGGTGTCCTTCAAGATCCTACTATAAACGTAGATCTTAGAGCTTTTGAAGTTGGAAATGACATAATATTGATGTCTACAGATGTTCCTAAAGGTATTAATCTAATTGCAGAGAAGTTAAAGAGTGGTAAGATTCCGATGATTAAATTAGCTGAATCAGTAAAAAAAATCTTATCTCTAAAAGCTAGATCTAATTTAGATGTTATAACAGAGATTTCCTCTAAAAATATTCTGGATAGAGTTAACACACCCAAAGACTCACTTTTGTATTCAAGAGCAATGGAATCAGCAATAACGCTAGTTAAAAATAACTCAAATTCTGTTCCTCTACTAAAAGATAAAAAATATCTACATGTTTCATTTGGAAATGAATCAACTTACTTTTTTAATAAACTAAAAAAATATATTGATGTTGATTCCCACAATTCAAAAGATTTTAGTTTGTTGTTTGAAAAAACAAAATATGATGGTATAATTATCTCCTACCAAGGCTCGAGTTCTAGTCCTTATGCCTCAAATATAATACCCAAAAATGTATCTGAAATTATAGAAAAAATTGGGAAGAATAATGCTGTAATTTTAAGTTTATTCCTCAATCCCTATAGCTTAAACTCTTTTGAAAAAATCGATGATTTCGATTCAATAGTTGTTGGTTATCAGAATAATATGATCTCTCAGGAAATTATGGCTGATTTATTGGTTGGTACCAGATCTTTTAAAGGAAAATTACCTGTTTCAAATAATTTTTATCCAGTAAATCATGGGATATCAATTGATAAGAAAAATATTCTTGGATATTCAAGGCCTTCATACGAGGGTTTTGATCCAAAAAAACTTTCATACCTTGACTCAATTGCAATATCTGCTATTGATTCAATGATGACTCCAGGAATTCAAATGCTGGTTTCAAAAAAAGGTAAAATTGTCTACAATAAAAGTTTTGGATATCATACATATGAAAAATTAAACAAACTAGAGAATTATCACGTATTTGATTTATCATCAATTACTAAAATTCTTGCAACTATGCCATTAGTTATTCAAGAATATGAATCTGGAAATCTTTCTTTAAATACAAATTTAAAGCAGCTTTTTCCAAAAAAAAAACTAGCTGATAAAGGAGAAATTACATTAAAAGAAATGTTGTCTCACTATGCTAGGTTAAAACCATGGATTCCATTTTATGAAGAAACTTTAAATAATAAAGAAAAACCAAAAACCAGATTTTACAAAAATAACTACAGATCTTCATTTTCAATACCTGTCACTGAAAATCTATATTTAAAAAAAAAATATGAGGAAAAAATATTTGAATCAATTGTAGAAAGTGATCTGATTGAAAAACTTGAATTTAAATACTCTGATCTTCCTTTCTATTTTTTAAAGTTCTGGTTTGAAGGTATGTATGATAAGCCACTTGACTTATTAGCAGAAGAAAGAATTTTTAATAATCTCGGATTGGAGAGAACAATGTTTAATCCATATAAAAGATTAAGTCTAGATGAAATTGTACCCTCTGAGGAAGACGATTTTTTCAGATATTCAAAACTACATGGTTATGTTCATGATGAAGGTGCGGCAATGCTTGGAGGTGTATCTGGACATGCCGGATTATTTTCTAATTCTTATGAAGTTGCAGTTATACTTCAAGCTATGATTCAAGGAGGCTCATATAATAATTATAGTCTTTTCAGGCCTGAGTCATTTGATATATTCAATAAATGTTATTACTGCGATTTTGATAATCGAAGTGGAGTGGGGTTTGATAAACCTCAAATTGAGGGAAATCACGGTTCAACTTTTGGTGAAGTTTCAATGAATAGTTTTGGTCACTATGGTTATACAGGTTCAATGGCTTGGGCTGATCCTGATGAAGAAATAATATTTGTGTTTCTTTCAAATAGAACTTTTCCAACTAGAGAAAATACATTACTCCAAAAAAGTAACATAAGAACAAGATCTCAGGAGATAGTATATAAATCTATATTTGATACAGAATGAAAATTGGAATAGTATGTTATCCTACATTTGGTGGTTCAGGTGTTATTGCAACTGAGCTTGGGATTGAATTATCAAAAAAAGGACATGAAGTACATTTTATTACATATAGTCAACCTGTAAGATTAGATGCTTTATCAAAAAATCTTCATTACCATGAGGTAAATGTTCCTGACTATCCTCTCTTTAAATATGAGCCATATGAATTAGCTCTTTCAAGTAAATTATATGATGTAATTTCTAAGTACAAGATCGATGTTCTTCATGTACATTACGCAATTCCTCATGCATATGCAGCTTACATGGCAAAAAAGATACTCTATGTGAATGGTTATAAAATCCCTATAATTACAACTCTTCATGGCACCGACATAACTCTTGTGGGTAACCACCCATTTTATAAACCTGCGGTAACTTTTAGTATAAATAAATCAGACATTGTAACAAGTGTATCAAATAGTTTAAGAGATGATACTAGAGAGTTTTTTGGGATTGAACGAGATATTGAAGTAATACCAAACTTTATTGATATAGATAAATATGATAAAAAACATAATCTCTGTGAAAGAAATAAGATAGCTCATGGAGATGAACAAATAATAGTTCATATAAGTAATTTTAGACCATTAAAAAGAGTTATTGATGTACTTAAAATTTTTGATAAAATTTCACAAAAAGTAAACTCTAAACTTATTATGGTTGGGGATGGTCCTGAAAAGAAAAAAGCAAAAGATTTTTTAAGACAAAACGATTTAAAAAATAAAGTAATTTTTCTTGGAAACACAAATGAAGTTGATGAAATTTTATGTTCATCAGATCTGTTCTTGCTACCTTCCGAAAAAGAGAGTTTTGGTCTTTCAGCTCTTGAGGCTATGGCGCTAAAAGTTCCTGTGATTTCCTCTAATGTTGGTGGACTTAAAGAGTTAAACATAAATGGTAATTCAGGCTTCACAAGTGATGTTGGTGATATAGATTCTATGTCAAATAATGCTATAAAGATTCTGTCCAATGAAAATTTAAAAAAGAAATTTAAGTCTCAGGCCTTTGAGAATGCAAAAAAGTACGATATCAAAAAAGTAATTCCTCTGTACGAGGATATTTATAAAAAAGCAATTAGTAAGTGTTAATTAGGGTTGTAAATTCTTTTAGCATCCTTATAAACTTGTTCTTTATCAAATACCATTTTCTTAGTTTCAAATTTAGAATATAAGTCCATTTGATCCGTATAATGTTCTGAGTCAGGATTATCAGAATTTCCGTAAGAAATAATACTTTCAAGAACTGGACCATTTTGATTGAACCTAACAAGTCCAATGTAGGACTCTCCTTGGGTTACTTTAAACTTTCCATCTTTATAAGGTCTTGATGACATAGCTGTTATAACATCAGGAAGTCCCCATATGGGAATCTCTTTATCCCCTCTAACTAGTTTTTGGAAGTCTCCAAGGGTAATATCAATTGATCCAAAATTATCAATTAAATATGCTTTAGTATCTGCTAATGCGGATAATAGTGTCTCTTTACTTACAGTATTATCATTTTTTTGTATTTCATTTCTATATTTCAATACAAGTTGATAATACAATATGCCATATATTCCTGCACCCTTGGAATCAATATCTGTCTTTCTATTCCATTTCTGAATTATATCTAGCATTTCAAATAAATCATTATCTCTATCAATTTTTAGCGTTTCTATAATACTTATATCCATGAAATTATAGTTAAACTTTGATGGAAATGAATTATCGTATTTAATGTCTTTAAAATCTTGATATGAAACTTTGTCATAACTCTCAATTAATTCAATTAATCTAGAGGATCTATTATTATCATATGTTTCATATCCCATTCTCTTGCTATAATTTTCTTCTTTAGGGTTTTCTTCAGCAGATGTTGATTTAAAAGGAGAGTGGTTAGCATCATATATAAATCCAGCTTTAGGTTGAATAACTTGAGGAAGCTCTTCTATATCGTAATATTCTGTCCATAAAGTTTTTTTAGTATCTCCGGGGACTATTCCTTTCCAATTGTAACCTTCAGCTCTTTTTGGAATTATTCCATTAGATATATAAAATATAGTATCATATCTATCTGCGTATCCAATATTAAATCCTGGAATTTGCTTCATCTTTAAATTATTATAGAATTCAGTAAAATTTTTAGATTTACCCATTCTCCACCACTGCTCTAGGGCTCTTATGTTAAAAAGTGTTGGAGTTCTAATTGAATAATACCCGGATTTATTTTTTAGTGTTGGACCATAAATACTTCTATAATATTTTCTATTTATATTAATTGGAATACCAAGGACTTTGATACTAATTTTAGCTTTTAATTTTTCTAAATTGTACTCCTCTCCATCAACAACATATTTTCTATTATTTTTCATTTTTAATTTAAATACATCAGTTTTATCAGGATAATTTACTGTATGAGACCACCCTAAGTTTTCATTTACTCCTATTAAAACATGGGGAGTTCCTGGATAAAGAGTTCCTATAATATTAGTACCCTCCTCGCTGTTTAAATGAACTTCATACCATGAAGTAGGTCCTTCAAGAGGTTGATGAGTATTAATTGCAAGGAAAGTTTCGCCATTATCAGTTTTATTACTATTCATAGCTATTACATTAGATCCTGCTAGATTTTGATTTAAAAATTCATCCTGTGTATCGTTGTTAATAATTCTCCCTGCCCAGTCTGCGCCCTGATTTGAAATAAAAAGTTGAAGTTGGCTATACATCATCATCATTTTAGGAGTAATTGGAAAAAGTTTTTTATATAATACCTTATCTGGATTATTTTTTGCATAAGAATTTAAACCTTGAGCGTATCCAGAAATCACATCGAAATAATCCTTACTAATTTCCCCAATTTTATCATCAATAATTTCTTTAGAGCCTATGAATTGAGTTATAAAATCAGCAGGAGCTCCTTCAAGACCTATATATTTTGATAGCATAGCATTTCCTGCTAAATATGCTTCTTGAATAGTTTTGAAGTCATCTTCAGCATTTGCCCATGCAAGACCATATGCAAGCTCAGCATCTGTTTTGGCAAATATGTGAGGTACTCCATAGTTATCTCTTACAATATCAATATTATTTGTATTGATTTGAGAGTTTAATAAACTTGTAAAAAGAAAAACTGATAAAAAAAATCTCATTAAAGTATAGTCATTTGTATTATTCGAAACACTACATAGCAAGCGAAAATTATAATAATTGTCTTTCTGTTTTTTTCGTACCATTCCATTATTTATTTTTTAAAATTAATGACCCTACAGGAATAAAAAGAAGTAATAACCAGATGTTTGTTAAATAAGAGACCATTACAGATATCAAAATTAACACAATGCTGATTAACCACTTATTCTTCATAATTCAGATTTCAATATACAATTATTATAAACTATTATAATTTAAATTATTCTTAAAATTAGATATGTAATTATTAATATATTAGGCGTATGAATAAAAATATATTTCAAGGTTTTAAAATTGTGTCTTTAGTATTGTTGACATTAACTAATGCGACTTCTCAACAAAAAATACCTCTATATAACTCTATTCAAAGCTGTGATTTAAATAAAAAAGATAGAATTGTTGAAAGAGATGGGAGTACATATATATATGAGGTAGAATATCCAGAGATATGGTACTACGCGGCAAATAATAAAGACGTGAATAAGCCTGCCGTGATGATAATTCCAGGTGGAGGATATACTTTTCTTAGTATAACTAATGAAGGTATTTCAATAGCTAAATGGTTAAATGAGTTAGGGATAGATGCATTTATGCTTAAACACAGACTTCCTAATAATTATAAAGGAATATGTAAACAAAATGTTGCATACAGTGATGCATCTAAAGCTATAGAGTTAATACGAGCTAATTCTAAAAAATGGGATATTGATCCAAACAATGTTGGTGTAATTGGTTTCTCTGCTGGTGGTCACTTAGCATCAAGTATTTCAACAAAAGGTATTAAGGGAATTGATAAACCAGATTTTGCAATTTTAGTTTACCCTGTAATAACTATGAGTATGGATAAACAGACTTGGACATTTAGTAGCTTATTTGGTGATAACCCAGATAAAAGTATTGTTCAAGATTATTCTAATGACTTAAATGTAAATCAAGAAACACCTCCAACTATACTAATTCACTCTAATAATGATGAGGGTACACCTCCTGAAAATAGTATTAGTTATTATTCTGCTCTTAGAAAAAATAATATTCCAGCATCAATTCATATCTGGCAAGATGGTGGTCATGGTTATGGCCTTGCAAATGGAAGAGGTACAATTGAATCATGGACAAAAATTGTTAAAGAATGGATTATTCTTAGAGGTGTAATTAATTGATTTTTAAAAAAATAAATCATAAATTATATTAAATCTATATTATGGAATTCTTAAAAAAATCTTATTAATTGTTGATAAGTCGCATTTTTTTGAATATTTTTTTTTCTTTTTAACAATAATTTAACTTATATTTCGCTTAATAAACTAAACTTAATTAACATGAAAAAAGCTTTTTTAGTTGTATTGATGTTATCATCGAGTTTAATATTTGCTCAGAACAATATCTCTGGTAGTGTTTCTGATTCAAATGGCAATCCTATCCCTGGTGCTACTGTAGTAATTGAAGGGACTACAATAGGTGTTGTTACAGACTTTGATGGTAATTATCAAATTGAAGCGTCAGCTGGTGATCGGTTGACTTTCTCAAGTTTGGGGTTTACATCTCAAACAATTACTGTTGGAAATCAAGCTCAAATTAATGTAACTCTTGCAGCAAGTGTAGATATACTTGACGAGGTTGTAGTATCTGGTTATCAGACTCAACAAAGAAGAACATTATCTGGAGCGATTGGTACAGTAGACACAGAAGAAGCCTTCAAAACTCAAGTAACTAACTCAGCAGAAGCTCTACAAGGTAGGGTAGCTGGTGTTCAGGTTATTTCTGGTGGAGGTCCTGGTGCTGCTCCAATAGTTAGAATCCGTGGTTATGCTACTACTAATGATAACAATCCGTTATATGTTATAGATGGTATTCAAACTACTGATGCAAATGTTATGAGGGATATTAACCCTAATGACATAGAAAATATAAGTGTTCTTAAAGATGGTTCTGCAGCTATTTATGGTGCTCGTGCATCAAATGGTGTTATTGTTGTAACTACTAAAAAGGGTTCATTTAACCAAAAGAATACATTAGAAGTGAACGCTTCTTATGGTTTATCTCAAGTTACTAGAACTCCTGATATGTTGAATTTACAGCAACATGCAGATATGACATGGCAAAGTATTCTAAATGATGGAAACGTTCCATCTCACCCTCAGTATGGGAATGGTGCTACACCAACTTTACCTCAATTTTTAAATGTTCCAATACCAAGTGGACCTGAGTATGAAGGTGCACTAGTAAAGGTAAATCCAGGTGGTACTGATTGGTTAGATGAATTATTTGAAACAGCAGCTGTTACAAATGTTTCATTAAGTGCTTCAGGTGGTTCAGAACAAGGAAGATATCACATGTCGGCTAGTTATCTTGATCCAGAAGGTGTAATGGTTTATACTGGATATCAAAGAGCATCAACGAGATTAAACTCTCAGTTTAAAATTGGCGAAAACATAACTGTTGGACAAAATTTAAATGTAACTTTTGATAGAGAATCAACAGCTCCTAACCAACCTGTTCAGAGAGCTTCTGGTTCTTCTCCATTAATTCCTGTATATGATACTAATGGAAATTTTGCTGGAACATATAGTAACTCTGCAAGATTAGGTATTCACAATAACGCAATTTCGGAGCTATACAGATCAAAAGATGATTACAATAAAAACTTAAGAGCTATTGCAGATATTTTTGCTCAGTGGGATATTACTCCTGAGTTAAGATTCAAAACTGCTGCTGGAATTCAAATGAGAGATCTTCATGGAAGATACTTTACTGCATTAAACCCAGAGCACGGTGAAGCTTTAGCCACTAACACATTAACTGAACAACAATTCAGACAAGATGAATGGGTAATAACTAATACTTTAAACTATAGAAATTCATTTGGTGATCACACATTAGATGTTCTTTTAGGTTCTGAGGCATTAAAGCAGTCATTTAAAGGTCAATCAGTTCTAAGAACAGGATATCTTTTTGAAGATCCTGGATTTTATTTACTAAGTAATGGTTCTGGAACTCCTGTAGTTTCTTATGCTACTGCTAATTCAAGTTCTATTTTTTCACTATTTGCAACTGCTAATTGGTCATATGGTGGAAAGTATTTTGCAACAGCTACTGTAAGAAAAGATGATACATCTAGATTTGCTAAAGCTACTGCTGATGCAATTTTCCCTTCAGGAAGTTTTGGATGGCTAATTAGTGAAGAAGACTGGTTTGAAAGTAATGTGTTTGATACTCTTAAATTAAGAATGTCATATGGTGAATTAGGTAACCAACAAATTGGTGGTTCTAACTTAGATGTTAATATTTCGCTTCAAAATGAGTTTACTGCATTCTATCCATTTAGTGGATCTGGTGGTGCTACTCCTGGTGCTACTCTTGATTCTAAAGGTAACCCTAACTTAACTTGGGAAACTATGACAGCTACTAACATAGCTTTTGATATGGGATTTGCTGATAACAAGCTTCAGG
>JAFMFH010000055.1 GCA_017856235.1 Flavobacteriaceae bacterium
TTTTTCTTTATGTATTGATGAAGTTCTTCTAAATCTAAAATAACCCATTTATCTTTCATTTCTAAAACCATTTTATCTGCTTTACTATTTGTTCTACCTGATTGAGCTATTTCTCCATTAATCACTAACATATCTCTAACATCAAATTTATAAAAGGCGTTTTGGCCTTTTATAATACCAGCTATATTCCAAGATGTTTTTTGTTTAGGGTATTCTATTGATTCTAAATATTTAGAAAAACTTTTTAATATACTCACGGTATATAAGTTAGTTCATTTATTTTTTTAATATGAAATCTTAATTTTGCAATTTTATTAGAAAAATCTTCATTTATTTCTTGTAAAGTTTCTATAGTTAAAAGATGTTTTTCAATTTTTTCACACAATTCTTGATTTAAACGAACTTCTGATTTTTTTACCATTATTTCTTCACTAAGTTTATCTTCTAACTCTTTTATTTTTTTATCTTTTTCATCCATTTTTATTCTCCTTGTTTATAGTTTGCTGGTAATCCTAAAAAAGGTCTAGTGTCATATTTATTCAATTTTGATTTCTCTGAAGATAAATCATTATAATGAAAAAATACTTGACCACAATTTTCTCCTTTAAAAGGTTCTCTCCAATGTTCTAATACTTCTCCTTTGTAAATTAACATATCTCCTTTGTTCAAATTTACTTTTATTTCTTTCTTTTTATTGTTTAAATAAATAGGCCAATTATCTCCACCTAAATTTAAAGTAGTAGATATTTCACAACTAAATCTATCTGTATGTTTTCTTAAAATATCATCTTTTTTATATAATCTTGCATAAGCATATGTTTCTATTAATTTTAAATTAGTTATTTTTTCTATATCAGATTTTGTTTTAGTTAGTAAAACTTCCATTAAAATATCTCCATATATAGAATAAGTATTTGGAACTTGTTGATCATCCCAAACTCCGTGAATACTTTCATAAGGTGAAATAAATTTTGTTTTAAAAAAATACTCAGCTACTTTTCTTTTTAAAATTAAATAATTGAAAGCAACTTCACAAATATCTTTGTTTAAAGCTTTTTTAATAATTACAAATTTATTTTTTTTAAATGTCATATTTTATATAAATGGATTACCTGTGTACCATAATACTAAAGAATATCTTGTTCCTTTTGTAACTGGAGTTACTCGATGAGTAATAAAACTAGGAAAAACAATAATACTTCCTTTTGTGTTTGCTTCTTGACAAGTAACTATATTTTTTTTTAATTCTGGATTTGCAAAATGAGCATATGAATTATCAAATTGAAGATCACCACCTTCATAATTTTCTTTATTAGATAAAATAACTGAAACAGAAAGTTTTCTTATTTTTCCATTTAAAGGAACTCTAAAAGTATCTTTGTGCCAATTATAAAATTGATTTTTATTATAAACTGTAAATTGAACATCTTGAATATTATCAAATTGAAATTTCCAATTAGATCTTTCGTTTGCTTCTTTTACAAAAGGTAAAATTTCTTTTAAAATCCAAGGATCATTTAAAAAAACAACATCTGAATTTCTAATTTTTTTTGTTTGTTTTATTTCTTTTTTATTTAAAGGTTTTGAAAAATCAACAGTTTCACTTCCAATTCTTGCAAGATTTAATCTTTGTTGTTTTCCATAAGAAATTAAATCATTACAAAACCTTAATGGTAAGGCTTCTTTAAAATAAAAATAAGTGTGTTCTAACAACATATATCTGTATAATTAATGTGTAGTTATATCTTATATTAAGATAAAAATCAAATTAATTTTTCCAAACTAATGCATTCTCATCCCAAAATAAAATTTCAGGGTCCATCTCCATAGTATCAATAGCTTTCCATTTGTTAGTTATTGGATCCCACTTAATACCTCGAATTTCAGTTGTTGGATAAGGAATTGGGGGCTCCCAATCTAATGTTTCAGAATTAAAAATAAAATTATCATATGGTTTTGGAAATATAAAAGCATCTTTTTCTGAATCATATGTTCCTCCGATTGCAGCACATCTTTTTCTAAATGAATTGTTTTTACACGTTTGAACCCATCTGTTTTTAGGTGAACTAAGGGATAAATAACTAGATACGTAATCAACTGCAGTTTGAGATTGATCACCGCCGTGGTTATCTACATCAGCAGCATCTACTTCTAATACTTGTATTACTCTATTTTCTGAATCAATTTCAGCAAATTGTTTTGTCATATTTTATTAACCTATTTTTAAAGTTCCACTAACTGTATATGTACAAATGGTATCACCACTTCCTGGTTCTGTTGTTTTTGTATTAGTTCCTGGTGTAACTGTAACAAGAGGTGCATCAGCAGATGGACATCTTAAAATTACAATACCTGGTCCTCCCAATCCTCCAACATTGTCATTGTGGGTAGCTCCGCTACCGCCACCGCTGCCTGTGTTTGTTTGACCTGGGCTTGAACTACCATTTTGTCCACCGCCATTACCGCCGCCGCCAGATCCTCCTGGACCGCCAGTTCCTGTATATCTATTTTTTCCTCCGCCGCCACCACCAGCTCTTGTGACTGGTGATCCTGTAATACTTGATGAAGCACCTGCTCCTCCTGCACCAGCAAATCCTCCTTGCACTCCGTTTCCAACTCCACCTACAGCGCCTGCGCCGCCACCTCCGCCGCCTGCAGTATTGTTGCTACTACCATTTCTGGCTCCTCCGTCATTTCCTTCAGGTGGAGAATAACCACCTTCATTTCCTGTTCCGAATGAATTACCTCCTCCAGAACCAGATCCTCCATTTTGTGGCGCAGCATTTCCAGGACTACCTGCTCCTCCTCCAGTAGTTTGAAAACCTGGTCCTATTGAACTACTACCTCCTCGTGTTGATGATGTAGGGCCTCCTCCAGCAAGACCACCTGATCCAACAGAAATAGTTGTTTCTCCTGATACTTTTATTTTTGTTCCTCCTGGGAAAGATGTACGATATCCGCCTGCACCGCCTCCGCCTCCCCAGCCTGCAGCACCACCGCCGCCTCCAGCGATAACTAAATAATCAAATGCAACAGATGGTCCACCTTTACGTTGACCAAAACCTCCAGCTGCTCCGCCTGCTAATGAACCTATAATTGGCATCTTTCTTTTATCCTCCTATTATGCAAACTGCGTTTGCGCTGCTAACACTGTGAAAGTAGAAGCTGCAGTTTTAATTGCAGTGTATGTGTAAACATCAT
>JAFMFH010000009.1 GCA_017856235.1 Flavobacteriaceae bacterium
AATGCATCACCTCTTCCAATTGCATTTTCAATTTGAAATCCTTCATCTGGATAACCATTAGTGTCTTTTCTAGCTACAGCAGAGTAGAAAGTCATGATTGGATTAATATCTTCAACTGGAAAATCTGTACCAAAAGCAATAATGTTAGATTTATTTAAAAGCTCTCTGTAAGCATATGCATATTTGGCTCTATCTTCCCCTATCCTATCGTTTAACCAATACATATCACTTGTTGCATGAGTAGGTTGAACAGAAGGAATGATTTTAGAGTTAAATAGATCGAAGTCTTCTTTAGAAATAACTTGAGCATGTTCAATTCTCCATCTTGGGTCTCTATAGTCAAATAAAGCATCCCTGTATGCTTTTAGAACAATTCTGTTCGCTTGATCTCCAATTGCATGTGTATTCATTTGAAATTTTGTGCCTGCCAACCTAAAAGCTAAATTTTTTAGTGAGTCAATTGGTGTACGAATAATACCTTTAAAACCTTTTCTGTCAGAATAATCATTAATTAAAAGAGCGCCTCTTGATCCAAGAGCACCATCAACGTATACTTTAACTGATCTAACATTTAATCTATCTGTCTTATATGGACCTGTTTCTAAAAAATGTTCTAATGAGCTTGGATCATTTTCAATCATTGCATAGATTTTTATTTTTAATGATCCATCTTTATGTAGTTCATCAATTAATTCAATTTGTTTTTTTGATACACCCGCATCAGAAATAGTAGTTAATCCATATTTAAAAGCTAAATCCTGAGCACTTAAAAGAGCTTTGATTGATTCTTCTTTAGTGGGCTCGGGAATAATATTATCAACTAGTCTCATTGAATTGTCTATCAATACACCTGTTAATTTATTACCTATCTTAACAATTTCTCCTCCATCGACTATTATTGAATTATCAATGCCGGCAAGTCTTAAAGCAAAATCATTGACTAAATAGGCGTGGCCATCAATTCTTCTAAGAACAACTGGCTTATCTGGAAACTTATCATTTAAGAGAGAGTTAGTTGGGAAAGATTTATTGTTCCAATCATTTTGATCCCATCCTCTACCTAAAATAAAATCTGGATTATTTTGAGCATCAAACTCTGTAACTCTATCAACTACCTCTTCTAGACTTTTGGTGTTTTTAAGGTCAACTTGATTTAAATAAAATCCCAAGTCATAAAAATGTGCATGTGAATCAATAAATCCTGGATAAACAGGAAGTTCTTGTGCATTAATAATATTGGTAGAGGAAAAGTTTGATAATATCTCATCACCGCCAACGTAAACAAATTTCCCTTCTTTGACAGCAAATGAAGTATATTTATTATTTAGTTCATCTGCAGAGTAAATTTTAGCATTATGAACAATTAAATCAACACTTTCTGAACATGATGTAAAAAAAATAAGGGATAGAAGAAGTATTTTTTTATTCATAAAAAAAATTATATGCAAATTAAGTCAAATGATGTCTATCTAACAAAAAAACTATATATAATTAACAAAAAAAATAATTAATTGTTACATTAATACCCGTTATGAAGATTATTAATATTATTAATACTGATCTACAAATTAATCAAAAAACAATTTTAGAAAATGTGAATTTTGAATTGATAGAGGGTGATTTAAAATTTTTAATTGGAAAGACTGGAAGCGGTAAGACAACATTCATAAATTCAATATTTGGAAATCTTGAAATAGAAAAATCAAATAAATTTGATGTATTAGGATTCAATATTAAAAGATTAACTGAGAAACAAATTCCAAAATTAAGAAGAAAGATTGGATTTGTTTTTCAAGATTTTAAACTCCTTAATGATAGATCCATTTATGATAATCTTGAATTTGTTTTAGAGGCTATAGGTCATAATAATAAAAAAGAAAATAATGAAAAGATTAAGAGAGTTTTAAAATTAGTTGGAATTGAAATTTCTTTAGATAAATTTCCTGAAGAATTATCTGGTGGAGAACAACAAAGGATAGCTATAGCTAGGTCAATACTAAATAATCCTGAATTAATAATTGCTGATGAGCCCACCGGGAACCTCGACCCCGAGACTAGTTTAGAGATAATTGAATTATTTCAAAGGTTAAATAAATTTGGAACATCAATGATTATAGCCACTCATGATTATAATCTAATACAAAGACTAAAAGGAAAAATTTACAAGTGTGAAGATGGAAAGTTTTTTGAAGTGAAAAGAAAATAATGATTAATATTGAAAAATGATTACTGATAAAATTGAAAAAAATAAATTTTTACTCATTGCAGGACCATGTGCAATTGAAGGAAGAGAAATTTCTTTTAAAATAGCCGAAAAACTTGTAAATATTACCTCAAAATTATCAATTCCCCTAGTTTTCAAGGGAAGTTACAGAAAAGCAAATAGAACAAGAATAGATAGTTTTACAGGTATTGGTGATGAAAAAGCACTAAAAATTTTAAGAGATATAGGTAATCATTTTGATATTCCTATAATTACAGATATACATAGTGCTGATGAGGCAAAAATGGTTGCAGAATTTGTAGATTTAATTCAAATACCTGCTTTTCTTGCAAGACAAACTGACATTCTTGTTAGTGCTGCAAAAACTGATAAAATCATTAATATAAAAAAAGGACAATTTATGAGTGCAGATAGTATGAAATATGCCGTTGATAAAGTGGTTGAATCAGGAAATAATAAAGTAATGATAACTGAAAGAGGTACTCAATTTGGATATAATGATCTAATTGTTGATTTCAGAGGTATAAGTGAGTTGAAAAAGTTAGCTCCAACAATATTAGATGTTACTCATTCTGTTCAAAAACCAAACCAAACCTCAGGGGTCACTGGTGGCAATCCTGAATACATTGAATCACTAGCAAGAGCTGGAATTGTAAATGGAGTTGATGGGATATTCATTGAAACACACACTAATCCATCTAAAGCAAAAAGCGATGGTGCAAATATGTTAGATATAAATAAATTAGAAAATCTTATTAATAATCTATTGTCTATTAGAGAAGCTACATCTAAATTATAGTATTATTTATTTTATCTTTGACAAACTTTTGTACTTTGAAATTTTGGGGTCGACTGGTTTTGACAGCAAGACTAATTTAGTTATTTGCAAGTCGAGTGATGAGAATAATCTCGTAAATCTATTTTTCAACTTTTAAATGGCGAAAATAACTACGCTTTAGCTGCATAATTGACTGAATTATAGTAAGTCTTTGCTTATCTCAACAAGGTTGAGAAGCTAAATATCTCATAAACACTTTGATTGACAGTATTTATAATTGAGATACCATTAAGTTAATCTAGAGTTTTACATTCACTGGGTAAAATTTAAAACTTAAAGTGATAAGGATTATATTATGGTTGTTATCTACCAAGTATTTTCTCGAAAAATTAAAGATAAATAAGCTTGTAGAAGATAATTTAATTACTTGTATGGACGCGGGTTCGAATCCCGCCGACTCCACTATTTAATTAATCCTCAAGATTTTCTTTATATGAAAATTTTTTAATATTTGAGTCTAAATGTTATTAAATTAATAAAAATTCACTCTCTTTTATGTTAAAAAATACAGTTTAAATTCATTTTAAATAATTATTTATTATTTTGAATTTTAAACAAAAATTAATTAACTATATGAAAAATTTACTATTAACTTTTTTATTAATTTTTTCTATTTCAGCTAATGCTCAATATGCTGTTATGTCTGCAGTTGATTTAACTGAAAATGGAGAAAATGACTATTTAGCTTTAGAAGAATTTTTTTCTGAAATTAACAAAGAAGCTGTAAAATTAGGTCTTCAAACAGGTCAGTCTGTATGGAAAAGAACTCCAAAAGAGGGCGACCAAGACAATGCACCTGAATATTTTATTTTTAACACTTATTCTTCAATGGAACAAATGCAACAAGGAATTAATTGGGCGGAATTAGCTCAAAAAGTCTATAAAGGCAAAATGTCAAGAAGAGCAATATCAAAAATGTTTGATAACTCTAGTTATGTTGCTGAAAAAGAAAGAAGATCATATGTATTTAGGGTTGTAGATGCAACTATTAGATCAGGTGGAAAGATTAAAAAAGGTGATAAGGCTACTATAAATTTAATGAACAAGAAAACTGATGATTTTGAATCATATGAGTCTGAAGTTTGGAAACCAATTGCTGAAAAAAATATTTTAAAAGGCAACTTAAGACAATGGATTTTAGTTGAAGCCATAGACAGATCAGAGAATGCTTATGATGGTTGGACTCATATGGTATGGAATCTTCGATCTGACAATCCTGGAGAATGGTATAGCCCTTCGGGTTTTAAATGGGACAAACTTTGGGAAGGAATTGAATCAGCAAGAGATATGGCAGATTCAGTAGAACTTACTTGTGTTTTTTCTTCAGAAGATTAGAGCTATATAATTTAAATTAAAAAAGGTCAAAAATTAATAGAAGGCATACAAGCTGCAAGCGATGATCAAAATGGGGGTCAGCTTCAGTTGATATCAATTCTTAACTAATAAACCAATTTTTTATTAGAAAAAAACCCACCTTAACGGTGGGTTTTTTATTTTTGTAAAATGTTTACAAAAGAAATAAACCAATTTTTATTAAGATATGGTCTACCAGAAGGTTTATCAAATATTTTAACTAGCCTTATTATAACTGTTTTTGTGGTTATAACAGTTATTGTAATTAATTTTTTAACAAGAAAGATAATTCTCTATTTTTTTAAAAGAATTGCAAAATCTACTTCATCTCATTTTGATGATTTATTGATAAAGAATAAAGTACCTAGCCTTTTGTCATTTATTCCCTCTATATTCTTTTTATTTTGGATTTCACCTTCTTACTCAGATTTATTTACAATTGCGCTTGAATCTGCTTTTGCAATTCTAATTATTTTGACTGTTAGATCTGTTTTAGGTGCAGTAAAAGATTTCTTTAAGTCATCAAATAAATTAAAACATATTCCTATTGATAGCTATATACAAGTTATCATGATCATCTTATGGTTTATTGGTATAATTATAGTTTTATCTATTTTAACTGGAAGAGAAATTGGAACTTTTCTTGCAGCAATTGGTGCTTTCTCTGCAATAATTATTTTAGTATTTAGAGACACAATTCTAGGATTTGTTTCAAGTATTCAGGTCAGTGTTAATGATACTGTAAGAATTGGAGATTGGATTACCATGGAAAGTGCTGGAGCAGATGGTAATGTTATTGAAATTAATCTTTCGACTGTAATTGTGAAAAATTTTGATAATAGTATTTCAACAATTCCAACTTATAAATTAGTTTCTGATTCTTTTAAAAACTGGAGAGCTATGGAAGAATCCGGAGGTAGAAGAATTAAAAGATCATTATTAATAAGGTCAACTTCCGTAAGATTTTTAAATTCTGATGAAGTAAATGAATTAAAAAAAATAAATTTAATTTCTGATTACTTGAGAGACAAGTCATCTGAAATTAATGATTACAATAGTAGGTTAAATGTAGAAAGTAATGATTTAATTAATGGAAGAAACTTAACTAATCTGGGTATTTTTAGGATCTATGTTGAAAAATATCTTCTATCTCATCCACTTACTAATGATGATTTAACTTTAATGTGTAGACAACTTGAACCAACATCTCAGGGAATACCTATTCAAATTTATACTTTTACTAAGGATAAAGAGTGGACAACATATGAGAGTATTGCATCAGATATTTTTGACCATCTTTTATCCTCAATAAAATATTTCCATTTAGAAACCTTTGAACTTAATCAAACAATTTCTAGTTAATACCGCTTCCATTTAAATGCGGTGGGTTTAACTCTTTAATTTCTTTTTCTAAAGAATCCAGCTCTATTTTTAATGATTCTATAATTCCTTTAGACTCATTAAACATATTTACAGCTATTTCAAGGTTAGATGAATTAAGTTCAGTTGGACCATAAGAGGTTGATAACCCCTGCATAGCTATTCTCACCCTATTAGCAAGAGTTACTTTGTCCCACTCACCAATTTCAGCTCTAGCTGGGTTTCCATTTAAATCATATTCAACCATACTATATTTAGATTTGAAATCAGCAATCTTTTTTATAATTTCAGGAGAGAATTCCTGTAATTGCATTGAGGCTTTTTCTAATAATTGAACTTTATTTTTTATCATATTAAACTCATCTTCATATTTTGAAATTTCAATATAAAGTGCCGAAACTTTATTTCTAAAATTATTATAATCATCATATGATGAACCTTCTAGGGTTCCTTTTCTTAATGGGTTTACATTAAATGAAACAGGCCCATCAAGTTTTTCTACACTTCCATTATTTTCAAGATAAAGTTCTGCTTGATACTCACCAGGTGTTACGTATGGACCTGATGGATTGAACCACCAGTTGGATTGTGCTTCTCCAGCTCTAACTGGGTAATAACTTTTGTGTCTAAGATTCCAAGATATTTTTCCAGATCCGTTAGAAGCTTTCTGCTTTACATTTCTAATATGGTTACCATTAGAGTCTTTAATTGTAAGAATTATACTTGGAGATTTTTCATTCATTTCTTTAGCTAAATTATCATAGCCAGGAAATGGTATATTATTGTTATCTGCATTAAGTTTTCTTTCATTTTGAATTCTAGTTTCTTGAGAAGTTTTAGGTATATCATTTAAATGATAAGTAAACACTGCTCCATAGGTAGGATTTTTAGCTACATAAAATTGACCTCCAGTATTTCCTAGAGAATTTCTAGGTCTAAATAACTTTGCATCTCTAGGTTTAAATAGTTTACCTTTAGATGATAGGTTTTCTTCTGTCATTTCCCTTAATGCGCTATAGTCGTCAAGTACAAAGAAACCTCTACCAAATGATGCACCTACAAGATCATTCTCTCTTTCTTGAATTACAATATCTCTAAATGAAATAGTTGGAGTTCCACCAAGTTTTTGCCACGAATCACCTCCATTTAACGATGTATAGATTCCAAATTCAGTTGCAAGGAAGAATAGATCCTTCTTAACATGATCTTGAACAAATCTCCATACAAGTGTATTATCTGGAATATTATTAGATATTGATTCCCATGATTCACCAAGATCTGAGCTCTTAAATAGATATGGAGATAGATCTCCTTCTTTATGATTATCTAAAGATACATATACAGTATTAGAGTCATAAAGATCAGCTTTAATATCATTTACAAAACTTCTTTCTGGAAGACCTAATTTCGTTACTGGAATAGATTTCCATGTTTCACCACCATTTGATGTAACTTGGATAAATCCATCATCAGTACCAGCCCAAATTATACCTTCTTTAACAGGAGACTCAGATAATGAAGTAATTGTGTTATACTGAGACATGGCTTTTACATCCCATGCATTATCCCAGCTTTGTGTCCTTCCCATTATAGGAAGTTCAATTCGATTTTCATTTCTAGTTAAGTCAGCAGAAATAGGATTCCAACTATCTCCTCTATTATTAGATTGCCATACCCTGTAAGATCCAATATATATCCTTGCAGGATCATGAGGGCTTACTAATATTGGTGTATCCCAGTTATATCTTTCGTGAGGTTCACCTTCTAAAGGTTGTGGCTGAATGAATACCTGTTCTCCAGTCTCTAAATCGATTCTATGAAATCTCCCCTCTTGAGTAGTAGCATAAATAATATTGTTATAAACTGGGTCAGTTGCTGATTGATGTCCATCTGCAAATAAAGTTTTATACCAGTCTCTATTTGTAATTCCAGCTGCTTCATCTGTTGCAGAAGGTCCACCAGCAGATCCATTATCTTGTGTTCCACCAAAAATATGATAGAATGGTTCAGCGTTATTTACAGCTACTTTATAGAACTGAGTAAGAGGTAAATTTAAAAAATAATGCCAGTTTTTTGCTAAATCAAAACTCTCATATATTCCAGCATCAGTTCCAACCATTATGTAATCTGGATCACTTTCTTTAAAAGCAATAGCATGATGATCACTATGCTTTTGCCTTCTTCCCTCAAGCTCTCTAAAATTTTTTCCTCCATCATCAGACGTTAGTATTTGAACGTTCATTAAATAAAGTCTGTCAAATTTGTGCGGACTAGTATATAGCTCTTGATAATAGTGAGGACCAGTTCCTCCAGAAACAGTGTTTGACATTTTTGTCCAAGATTCACCTCTATTAACTGATTTATAGACACCACCCTTAGTTCTATCAGTCTCAATAGCTGCATAAACTACATCATTGTCTTGGTAGGACATGGCAATACCAATTTTACCAAGATTTGATTTAGGAATTCCATTTGAAAGTTTTTTCCATGTATTTCCGTTATCATCTGACCTATGAATACCTGAATCAGGTCCTCCACCCATATAGGCTGCTACAGTTCTATGTCTATCCCAGGTAGCAGCATAAATTATATTTGGATATCTTGAATCCATCATAATATCTGTAACACCTGTCCACTCTGAACCACCTAAAATTTTATTCCAGCTTTCACCTCCATCAGTAGTTTTAAATAATCCTCTATCTCCACCGCTAGACCAAAGAGGTCCTTGAGATGCAACATATACAACATTTGAATCTTCTGGATGGACAATTATCTCAGAAATATGCTCTGATTTTTTAAGTCCCATATTTTTCCATGATTTACCTCCGTCCATACTTTTATATACTCCGTCTCCATATCCAACATGTCTTCCACCAACATTTTCACCTGAACCTACCCAAATTATATTTGGATTAGAAGGATCAATAGTTA
This sequence comes from Flavobacteriaceae bacterium, assembly GCA_017856235.1. GTDB lineage: Bacteria > Bacteroidota > Bacteroidia > Flavobacteriales > Flavobacteriaceae > Marisimplicoccus. The sequence continues at coordinate 8,727 of JAFMFH010000009.1, forward strand.
CTGAACCAATTGAATATACTGGCTGTGAGTCAAATATTGGATTCCATGTAGTACCAGCGTTATCAGTCATCCATACACCACCAGAACCGACAGCAACATACCAAATATTTTCATTATTTGGATGAATAGCTATATCTGCAATCCTTCCTGATAAAAATGCTGGACCAACATTTCTAAATTTAAATGCATTAAGAGAAACTTTTTCAGTTTTAGTATTCTCTTTTTGATTTTTTTTTCTTTGTGAATTAGCATCTATTGGAGTAAACAATAGCAATGCTATTAAAGCAATTAATAGTTTTTTCATATAAATGTTTTTAGATTTGACCTGAATCTGCCAAAAAAGTTTATTTAAATATAATGATATTAAAATAATGACATTAAAAAATTTCCGCAATCATACATCTAGCACTTCCGCCACCAAATTTTTCAATAGTTTTAATATCAGAGTGTATAATCTCTGTATGATTCAATATTCTAGATAACTGGTCTGTTTTAATTGACTCATATGCTGAGGAACTCATAATAAGCTTTGGGTTTAATTCTTTATCAACTAGTTGAATGCAATTACCAAGATAAGAAGTCATTTGATTATTTGATATATCAATTATTTCTAGATCAGAATCTTCAAGAGATTTAATTATCTTTTGCTTCTGATCATTATCTTTTATAGATTCAAGACAAATCAAAGAAAAGTTATTACAGACTGACATTAATACATTGGTATGATAAATAGGTTTAGATTCATATGTAGAATTAAATACTACAGGACTATAATTTAGATCATTACAGAATTTTATAAATAGCTCCTCGTCAGACCTCATTGATAGGGAACAGTATGCAATATTTTTTCTACGATCAAGAACCATACTTCCTGTACCCTCTAAAAATTTATTTTGATTTTCAAAACTAGAATAATCATGTGTTATTTCTATATTGAAACCTTTTTTTTGGAGTTTTCTTAAAATACCAGATTCTCTTTCAAGTCTCCTATTTTCTGCAAACATTGGGTATATTACTGCATTGTTTTTATGATGAAACGATATCCAATTATTAGGAAATACAGCGTCAGGAGTATCATGTAAGCTTTCATCCTTTATTGAATATACTGAAACACCATTATCCGATATAGTATTTTTTAATTTTTCAAACTCTTCTAAAGCTTGAATAGAAACTTTAGAATCAGCTACTTTTTTAGATTGAAAAACATTATCATCCATTGTAAATTCATTAGCTCTGAATTTTTCCGGACTAATCATAAGAATATTTGAAGTAAAATGCATCATAATTCTCTTGCTAATGGTAAAGTTGAACATCTAAAAAGACCTGACATTTTCGAAACATTTGAATAATCTACTTTTTCTACTAATACACCTTTTTCTTCAAGCCATTTATTAAGCCTTTTAAATTTTGAATGAGAAACAATTATTTCAGGGGAAATAACTAAAACATTTGATGTCAGCATAAAAGTCTCTTCTGGACTTGCAAGAAAGATGTTTTTTTTACCAAAAAGATTTATTAAATATTCAACATCTTCTTTTTTCTTAAAACCATCTGGACAAATAATTGCTTTATCCTTTGATATAGTCTGAAAACAGCAGTCTAAGTGAAGAGTATTTTCAAAAATATTTGTATTAGATTTTTTAATATCAATTGGGATTATTTCTTTGTTATTAATTATTCTTTTTAGATAATCTATTGATTCGTTATTAGTTCTAGCTGTAATTAGAGAAGGATAATCTTCTTCAGAATAAGTGCCGATAAAAACTTTATCATTATGGACTATTACATCACCTCCTTCTATATGCATAAATTCAGGAAGTTTAATTACTCCAACATTAAAATTTTTTATTATATCACTAATTCCATCAATTTCATCTTGCCTATTTGGAACAATATTAGATTGAAAAAAAACATTTGAAATGACAAATCCAAGATCTCTGGTAAAAATTTGGTTACAATTATTTATATTTTTTGGCCTTATTACTTCGACATTATGCTTTAATAGTTTTTTTTTAAAGCTCTCTACTTCTTTTTTTAAATCCTTCTCAAATGGATATGAATTATTCTTGATATGATAAAGGGACCTAGGATCAAAAGCGTCTGATTCAGAAGGTGGATTCCCAAGATTATCAGCTATTCCAAGGATGACAGTTTTTAAGCTAGAATATTCGTTTTCAATATTAATATTTAACATTAAAGTACTTTGGTTTTCTTATTTGCAAAATAAGAAATTAAGCCTAAAATGAATACAAAAACAGTTGAATAATAAACAAAGTCTGGAGTAATAACTTTTTCACCTGAAGCATATGAATGAAGTCCAACTAAATAAAAGTTTACTCCGAAATAAGTCATTATTATTGCTGCAAAAGAAATAATACTCATTAGATTAAATAACCATTTATTATTTAACTTAGGTATAATTCTTAAATGAAGAACAGCAGTATAAATCATTATACTAATTAAGGCCCATGTTTCTTTTGGGTCCCATCCCCAATATCTACCCCAACTTTCATTTGCCCACATTCCTCCTAAAAAATTTCCTATAGTAAGCATTACTAAACCTATAGTAAGAGATAACTCATTAACAATAGTAAGCTCCTCAAGTTTCCTAGATAGCACTTTTCTATTCTTCTTTGTGGCAATTATAGTTAAAATTAAGGTCACAATACCAAGTATCATACCTATTGCAAATGGACCATAACTACCAACAATTACTGCAACATGGATCATTAACCAATAACTATCTAGAACTGGCTGAAGATTAGCTATAGAAGGATCAAGCCAATTCATGTGCGCAATTGAAAGAATAATTGATGCGACAAATGTAGATGAGGCAAGAGTAAAATATGATTTTCTTCCAAAAATAATTCCAAATATTACAGTAGCCCAGGCAACAAAAATTATCGATTCATATGCATCACTCCAAGGAGCATGCCCCGCAATATACCACCTAGCTGCAAGGCCAATGGTATTAAAAACAAATAAAGTAATTATTAATGACTCAAAAAGCTTTATAAGATGACCTGTAAACTTATTGTCATAAAATATTTGAAAAATTAGAATTAAGAGCAAACCAAGACCTGCAAAGAGATACCACTTATAAAGTCTGTTAAATATATCTGCTTTGTTGTATACAATCTCTGAATTGATTTTGAAGTCAGATGGCATTACTTTACTTCCATATTTTTTCTGAAACCCTTTAATGCTCTCTAGAAGCTCTTCAGACTGTGTGTAGTCTTGGTCCTGTCTTGCTATTCTTAGTGTTTGAAAATAGAGGTTTAGAACATTATTAACATAGAGTGAATCAGCTCCTTCATAACTATGTTCGGAAATTTCAGGATAAGAAATCCATTTGTTATTAATATCATTTGGGACAGGAAATATTCTCATAATTTTTCCCTCTAGAGCAGAATAAAGTAAATTTACTCTTCTGTCAAGCTCAATAATATCTTTTTCGATTTGAGACGGAACGTTAGACAAATATGCTTTTTCAAGGTTAGTTGCAAGTTTATAATTACCAAGTGAGTCAAAGAATGAAACTAGTGGTACTTTTTTTATTTTTTCATCTATCCCAATTATTCTCTTTATGGTATCTCCTTTTTGTCCAGATTTTATATATATAATGGGAGCATTAAACCATACACCTGGATTGTCCATTATTGATACTAAAACTTGGTCTGAATTTAAACCATTATATGAGTTTGACTTACTGACTTTTCTCAATAATTCAGATGAGAAAGTATTAGCTGGTTTCATTCTTCCACCACTATCTTGAATGACAATCTTACCAAAACTATTCGCATGTTCCTTTGAAATCGAACTTTCTGAAATGATTGAATCAATGAATTCAGTTTTTAAGTTTACTTCTAAACTCTGGGCTGACAATACTGTTGACGATAAAAGAAAAACAACTAAAGAGGTCTTTTTATTTAGTTGCTTTGCAAGAAATTTAAATCTTGTATTCCCAACGAAGAATATTGCAGTCATACTTATAAATAAAAGAAGGTATCCTGCGTAAGTAATAAATGTTCCCCAAAAATCGTCATTCACCGACAGAACTGTACCTTTTTCATCAGGGTCAAATGATGCTTGAAAAAAACGGTATCCCTTATGATTCAAAATATTATTCATAAAAATGTCGTAGTCAAATATTTTATCATCCTCAACAGTTACTTTACTTTTAAATGATGAATAGCTATTCTCAGTACCCGGATATTTTTCAGCAATAAAGTCGTTTAGCTTAATACTAAATGGAAGCTGCACCTCATCTGAACCATATGATAGATAAAAATCAAGATCATCAATAGTTACCTTCTCAGGATTATTAACATACCCTCTACCACCCAATAGAGAGACATTTTTTGACTTTCCATTATAATTTACCTTAAGGTATAGAGCATCCTCAACTTCCCTATCAGTTACCTCAGCATCTACAATCTCAAAAACTCCTCTTAATGCTGGTTCAGGAAACACAAACTGAAATCCAGGAATTTGATAAAGAGATCTTAATTCAAGTAGTTGTTTTTTATCTTTATTTAATTCTGCACTTTGTTGGTTAGACATAATAGTATAGATTCCATCAAACGGAGATTCTATATAATATTCACCTGCTTCAGAAGTAATATTTATAGCACCTTTTTGGTAGTAATTAAATGAAAAAAGTATATTTTGTATACTAGTAATTTGCCCTTCCTTGATATAATGCTCTTGTCTATTTCCATCTAACGCCTCTACAAGTTTTATATATCTTTCTCCTGAGGGGTCAAGGACTAGATCTTCAGTTACATTTTCTTTATAATCATGGTATGAAATGGAAAAATCTTTGGAGTAAAAATCATCATTTATAGTGAAGTCATTATTTACATGTTCAGATAAAAGAAGGTATGACTTTAATGTCTTTCTTTGAGGTACTCCATCTTCAACTCCATCTACAAAAACAGTTAAATATGTTTTTTCTGAAAGGTAAGTATTAGATACATTATTTTCTCTTATGGGCATTACCCCCTCATCACCAATGTATCTAGTTACGAAAGCACCAAGTAAAATAAAGATAAAGGAAAGATGAAGTATTAATACAGATAATTTCTCTTTGCTCAGCAGATTATACTTCTTGATATTACCGATGAAATTGACCATAAGCAAAAGCATGAGAAGCTCAAACCACCAGGCATTGTAAATCCAAATTCTGGCAGCATCTGTAGAATACCAGCTCTCTAAAAAGGTACCAATACCCATTGCTACAGGAAACAAAATCAGCAAAATAAGCATAAATTTTGTGGAGAAAAGGAGTTGAAAAATTTTAGATATCATTTACAGGGCCTAAAGATAAATATGAATTTTTAATATTTAGAATTATTCTAAACAATTAGGTGTTAAAGTTTAATTAAATTTGCACCTTTAAAGTATTATGGATTCATACAAGATAAGACTAAAGGATATTACCACATTTATTTTTGATGTGGATGGTGTTTTGACTAATGGTAAAATTATTTACACTCATGACGGTAAAATTGATAGACAATTTTATGCAAAAGATGGATATGCAATCAAATACGCCATATCTAAAGGTTATAAAATAGCTATTATATCGGGGGGAATACAAGAAAATGTCAGAAAAAGATTGAACTCTCTTGGTGTTGAAGATGTATTTCTAAAAGCATTTAATAAAATTGAAGTTTTGGAAAAATTCATAAAAGAAAAAAAAATTGATTCAAAAAACATTTTATACATGGGAGATGATAATCCAGATATTGATGTTCTTAAAGTAGTTGGAATTTCATCTTGCCCAAATGATGCCTCTGTTGACGTAAAATCAATTTGCGATTATATATCTCACAAAGATGGTGGTTTAGGCTGTGTAAGAGATGTAATTGAACAGGTAATGAGAATTCATAACAAATGGATTTAATAAATAATTCCAATTACACCATAATTCTCGGATCAGGCTCAGCAAGAAGAAAAGAATTATTAGAAATGACTGGAATTACTTTTCAGGTTAACTCAATCCCTGTTAATGAAAGTTTTCCAGAGCATCTTAAAGCTAAAGAAATAGCCGAATATATTGTGGAAAACAAAGCTGCTCCTTTTCAAAATATAGTTAAAAACAATCAAATAATAATTCTTGCTGATACTTTAGTATGGTTTGAAGATAAATGCTGGGGTAAACCAAAAGACAAAAATGAGGCTAAGTCAATGTTAAAAATGATTGCAGGTAATTCTCACGATGTTATTACATCTGTAGGCTTTCTTACCAAAAAGAATTTTGAAATATTAACTGAATCTACCAAAATAACTTATAAACTTCTAACTGAAAAAGAAATTGATTTTTATGTTGAAACTATAAATCCAATTGATAAAGCTGGAAGTTATGGGATACAAGATTGGATTGGAATGATAGGAGTAGAAAATATTAATGGAAGCTACACAAGTGTTTTAGGTCTTCCAGTACCTCAAGTAACAAACAAATTAACAGAAATTATCAATGGAAATCTTTAAGTTAAAATATTCACAAAAGCTACCCATAAGTTTGAATGAAGCATGGGATTTTTTATTATCGCCGAATAATTTGGAATTAATAACTCCCAGGTCCATGGATTTCAAAATTACTGATTGGGATAATAAGAAAGCTTATCCAGGTCAAATTATTCAGTATACTGTAAAACCTATACTTGGAATTAAAATTAATTGGGTAACTGAAATAACACAAGTGAAGACTAATGAATTCTTTATTGATGAGCAAAGGTTTGGTCCATATAGTTTTTGGCACCACAAACACTTCATTAAAGAGATTAAAGACGGTGTTCTTATGGAAGATTTAATTCATTATAAATTACCACTAGGTCCTCTTGGAAAGCTTCTAAATTCTCTATTTATTAATTCTAAATTGAACAGTATTTTTAAATACAGACAACTAGAATTAATAAAAATATTTGGGGATTATAAATAATGAAAAACATATTACTAATAGGTGGCTCATCAGGAATTGGTTATGAGCTATCAATGAAATTAGAGAATGATCACAAAGTATTTGTATCAACTCGAAATCCAGATAAGTTTTCTGGATCAAATATTACTGCAAATAGATTAGACTTAGATGAAGATTATAATGCTGATTGGCTTCCTGACAGCCTAGATGGATTCATCTATTTGCCAGGTACAATTAATTTAAGACCATTTAAAGGTCTAACACCGTCAACTTTTATTGATGATTTTAATATTAACATATTAGGTTGTGTTAAAATTCTTCAGGCTGTTCTACCAAGGCTTCAATCCTCAGAAAGTGCTAGTGTAGTTTTCTTTAGCACAGTTGCAGTTAAAATGGGAATGCCATTTCATAGTTCTGTTTCTGCGTCAAAAGGTGCAATTGAAGGATTAACTAGATCGCTTGCTGCTGAATTTGCACCAAAGATCAGGGTAAACGCTGTTGCTCCATCTATTATTAATACTCCAATGTCTGAAAAATTCCTTAATTCAGAAACTAAGATTGAAAATGCTCGAAATAGACATCCACTTAAAGAGATTGGATCAGCAAAAGATATTGCTGAAATAGTAAAGTTTTTACTTATTGATGAGAGCAAGTGGATGACTGGACAGATAATACCCTTTGATGGTGGTATGAGTTCTGTTAAAACTAATTAATGAGAGGTGTAAAAAAATCTAACCTACCAAAAAAAATATGCCCAACCTGTGGCCTAGAGTTTATTTGGAGAAAAAAATGGGAAAAAGATTGGGCTAAAGTTAAATATTGTAGCAAGACATGTCGAGTAAAAAAAATACAAGTATAGTTTGGTTTAGAAATAATTTAAGAATTGAAGATAATTCTGCTCTTTATAATGCTGTAAATCAATCAGATAGAGTTATAGGATATGTAAATATAGATCCAAGTAATTTTAAATATACACCGTATGGGTTCAAAAAAATAGAGAAGTACAGAGCTAAGTTTTTACTTGAGTCTATTTCAGACCTAAAGCAAAACCTAAATAATTTAAATATCTCTCTTATTATTGATTATAATGAGATTAAAGAGTCATTTAAACCATTCATTTTGAAGTATGATGTTGATTCAATATATATGCAGAGAGAGTGGACAAGGGATGAACTAATTGAGGAAGATTCTATACCTAAAAATATAAATACACTAAAATATTTTGATCAGTTTTTATATTCTCCAGAAGATGTAAAAAATATTTATGAAAATATTCCTAGAGGTTTTTCAAATTTTAGAAAAAAATGTGAAAAATACTTAAAGGTTAATAATCCAATATCAATTCCTAAGCCAATGATTGAGGATAATTTATTGGAAGATTTTTATGACATTCCAAATCTTAATGATTTAGGCTTTGAAGAATTTGAGGTTAATGAAAATTCAGCTTTCAAGTTTAAAGGAGGTGAAACTGCTGGCAAGTCTAGAGTTGATGATTATTTTTTTAAAACAAAAAATGTATCTAAGTACAAGCATACTCGTAACGGCTTACTTGGAAAAAACTACAGTTCAAAATTTTCATCATGGCTTGCAAATGGATCATTATCTGCTAGATACATTTATAATAAGCTTATGGAATATGAAAATGATATAGAAAAAAATGAATCTACCTATTGGTTGTTTTTTGAACTTCTTTGGAGAGATTTCTTTAAATATGTTTCAATGCAACATCGAAATAAGTTTTTTAGCAAAGATGGAATATATGGGATTGAAAAGGAATGGTCACAAGAAAAATCAAAGATTAAAAGCTGGATAAATGGAGAAACTAAAGAAAAATTTGTAAATGCAAATATGATAGAACTTGCATCTACTGGATTCATGTCAAACAGAGGCAGACAAAATGTAGCAAACTATTTAACAAAAGAGTTGAAAATTGACTGGAGAATAGGTGCAGAATATTTTGAAGCATTTCTAATTGATTATGATGTTCATAGCAATTATGGTAATTGGCTTTATAATGCAGGGATTGGGAATGACTCAATGCCATTTAGAAAGTTTAATCCTACTCTTCAATCTGAAAGATATGATCCTAATAAAGATTATGAAAACACTTGGTTAAATGGATAGCAAATGTTGTATAATTTTTCCTAATCAATTATTCAGAGAAAGTATATTTATTGATTCTGATTATAAAATTTTTCTTGTTGAAGAGGAGCTTTTCTTTAATCAATACAATTTTCACAAACAAAAAATATCATTTCACAGATCATCCATGAAGTTTTATGAAGACTATCTCATAAAAAAAGGATTAGATGTTAGTTATATAAACTCTTATGAAAAGGAGTCTAATATTATTGAATTAATTAAAAATATCAATAGTCAAGGATACAAAAAAATCGAGATTTATGATCCAGTTGATTATCTTTTAGACAGAAGAATAAAGAGAGTTTCTAAAGAATTAAAGATTGATATGGTAGTCCATGAATCAAAGTTATTCATTAATTCTTCCGAAGAATTAAGATATTTTTTCAAAGATTCAAAGCAAAAATTTTTTCAAACTTCATTCTACAAATCAGAAAGAAAAAAAAGAAACATACTTGTAAATTCAAGTGGAGAACCAGAAGGCGGAGAATGGACATACGATATACAAAACAGAAAAAAATTCCCCAAAGATAAAATCCCCCCAGTAATTAAGAATCCAAGAAAAAATAGTTATGTCATTGAATCTGAAAAATATGTTGAAAAGAATTTTAATAATAATTTTGGATCACTTGGCTTATTTAATTACCCGACTACATATGATGAGGCTGATCAATGGATAAATCAATTTTTAAATGATAGATTTTTAGAGTTTGGGGATTATGAAGATGCAATTATCAAAGATGAACTCACTTTAAACCATAGTATTTTAAGCCCTTTACTAAATGTAGGTCTAATAAACATCAAAGACTTGTTAGATAGCATTATTGAATTCTCCAAAATAAATGATATTCCAATTAATTCAACAGAAGGATTTATTAGACAACTTATTGGGTGGAGGGAGTTTATTAGAGGTATATATATAGTTAAGGGTAATTTTGAAAGAACAAATAATTTTTGGGGTTTCAAAAGTAAAATTCCTAAATCATTTTATAACGGAACAACAGGAATTGAACCTTTAGACTCTTCGATAAAGAAAGTCAGTAACACTGGTTATATTCATCATATAGAAAGACTAATGATTGTAGGGAATTTTATGTTATTATGTGAGTTTGATCCAGATGAAGTATATAAATGGTTTATGGAGGTTTCTATAGATTCGTTTGACTGGGTAATGGTTCCAAATGTATATGGAATGAGTCAATTTGCAGATGGAGGATTAATGTCCACGAAACCATATATAAGTAGCAGTAATTACATATCTAAAATGAGTGATTATAAAAAAGGTAACTGGAGTGAAATATGGGATGGTTTATTTTGGAGGTTTATGGACAAACAAAGAAATTTTTTTACTAAAAATCCAAGATTAAGAATGCTGATAAATACATTTGATAAGATGGATATAAATAAAAAAGAAAAACATTTGTTAAATGCTGAGAATTTTTTAAACAAAATACACAATGAATAATTTTAATTTGAGAGAGATCGATAGAATTATAGAAATGGCATGGGAAGATAGAACTCCATTTGAGGCTATTTTTAATCAATTCGATATAAACGAGAAGGAACTGATAAGTCTTATGCGAAATAATTTAAAAAGAAATAGTTTTAAACTTTGGAGAGAGAGAGTCTCTGGAAGAAAAACTAAACATTCTGTTTTAAGAGAAAATAGTATTGATAGATTTAAATGTAATTTACAGAGAAGTATATCAAATAATAAAATATCTAAAAGATAGTTTAGATTCTTTCAATTTCTGCTCCTAATTTTTTTAATCTTTCTACTATATTTTCATATCCTCTATCTATCTGATCAACATTTTGAATTATACTTTCTCCTTTTGCAGATAAAGCGGCAATTAAAAGGGCTATCCCTGCTCTTATGTCAGGAGATGTCATAATAGTAGATTTTAAAGAAGACTTAAAATCATGGCCAATAACAGAAGCTCTATGAGGATCGCATAAAATTATCTTAGCGCCCATATCAATTAATTTGTCTACAAAAAATAATCTACTTTCAAACATCTTTTGATGAATAAGAACACTTCCTCTAGCTTGAGTTGCTACAACAAGTATTACAGATATTAAATCAGGGCTAAAACCAGGCCATGGGGCATCAGATATTGTTAGTATTGAACCATCTATATAATTTGTGATTGAATATCCATTTTTATGCTCGGGTATAATCATGTCATTACTATCTCTCTTAATTATAATACCAAGTTTTCTAAAAACATCAGGAATTTGACCTAAGTTATTCCATGATACATTCTTAATTCTAAGTTTACTTCTTGTCATTGCTGCTAAGCCAATCCAACTTCCTATTTCAATCATATCAGGAAGGATATCATGACTTGTTCCATTTAATTTCTTAACTCCTTTAATCCTTAATAAGTTAGAGCCGATACCATTTATATCTGCACCCATACTATTTAACATTGAGCAAAGTTGTTGAATATATGGCTCGCATGCAGCATTGTAAATAGACGTATCTCCCTCAGCAAGAACAGAAGCCATAATAATATTTGCTGTTCCTGTAACAGATGCTTCATCTAAAAGTATGTCTGTTCCAATAAGTCTGCCTTTTGATTCAATTGAATATAATTTTTCTTCTGGCACATAATTAAGCTCTGCACCAAGTTTTTCTAAATTATCAAAATGAGTATCTAATCTTCTCCTACCTATTTTATCACCACCAGGCCTGGGTATTGAAGCATAACCAAATCTAGATAACAAAGGACCTACTAGCATTATCGAGCCTCTCAAAGACCTTGCATCATTAATAAAGTCTGAGGTATTTAAAAAATTTAAATTTATATTCTTAGCGTTAAAAGAAAATTTTCCTTTATCAATTTCTTTAATAATTACACCCAAATTTTTAAGAATTTCTAAAAGTTTATTAACATCAATAATATTTGGTATGTTAGAAATTATAATATCGCTCTCAGTTAAAAGTACAGCACAAATTACTTGAAGTGCTTCATTTTTAGCACCTTGAGGTGTTATTTCTCCAGATAATTTTTTACCGCCTTTAACTCTAATACTAGACATTAAAATCTTCTTTTGGTCTTATTTCTGTTTTTATTTTGCTTCTGATTAGAAGTGTTCAATCTGTTTTTTAGAAATTCACTTGAATCTGTTAAAGGTAAATCTGAATCTTTAAGTTTTAAATTTCCGTTAGACATATCTAAAAGATGATTAACAATTACTTTATCTTCTACTGAATCTTTGTTCCAATTAAGAAAACATTTTTTCATATGGTTAGCTATATTCAAGATAAGTTTGCTCTTTAAATCTCCGTCTTCCCATCCAATAGCTATATCAATCATTTTTTTAATATTATTTCCATAGAAACGATATTTGGGATGATTTTGGGGATAATTGAGTTTATTAGGCTTACTGTTTTTATAGATATCCTCTGAAGGTTTTTCAAATGGACTATCAACATCAAGTTTAAAATCTGACATTATAAATAGTTGAGCCCAAAGTTTATGTTGAAAATCTGGAACATCTCTTAGATGGGGATTTAGATTACCCATAACTCCAATTATAGCCTTAGCAATATTATTTCTCTCTACTTTATCTTTAACTGAGACTGCTTGGTCAACCATTTGATGGACATGTCTTCCATATTCTGGTATTATAAGTTTTTTTCTTTCAGTATTATATTCTAATGTATTCATAAGCCGCAATTTAAGAAATTAATTATCAAATTAAAGGCTTATAATATTATCTATATTTTCTATACCCTTATATATATTTATTATATCAAGAGGTGAATCAGCATAATATTCAAAAGTCAAGCTCAAAAATTTATTATTTGATGAAGATTTAAAAGATTTTATTCCTTCGTAATTATTGAGGTATTTTTTTAACTGATTATACTCTTCACTGTTTTCTTTAACAATAAATTTAAATATGTAAAGACCAGGCCAATCCTGAGACTCAAGTAGCTGGTCTTTAAATCTTGAATAAAAATCATCAGATTTAGTTCTTTTATTTGACAAGGCAATTAATTTTGTATAGTGATTCAAATATAATCAATCATTTGTCGAGTATGATAAAAGAAAAAAATAATAAAAGGTTTGTTCTAGCTGGAGGACCAAGTACAGGAAAAACCTCAGTCATAAATGAACTTAAAAAGTTAGGTTTTGCATGCTTTGATGAGGCTGCTAGAGGTATTCTATCAAATTATAGTTATAGGGGCTCAAATTTTAAATTAGATCCAATTAAAATCAGCAATGAAATTCTTACTAAGAGAGATAAAGACTATAATGCTGCTTTAAATATTTCATGTAAAAATGATATTATTTTTTATGATAGAGGTGTACATGAAATTACTGCATACTTAAGACATATAAATCAATCAACTAATTATTGGGAAGAATTACTAGAAAATTATAAATACGATATGGTATTTATTTTTCCATCTTGGAAAGAGATATACACCAAAGATGATAATAGAATTGAGGAGTACGAAGAGGCAATAAAAATTGCTCCATTTATACATCAAATTTATAATGAATCATCAACCTTAATCGTTGAAGTTCCAAATATTGGTATAAAAGAAAGAGTAAATTTTATCTTAAATAGTATTAAATGAAAAGAATAAAAATAATTTTTTTTGGAACTCCAGACTTTGCAGTAAAATCATTAAAAGTAATTAATGATAATTTTGATATTCTATGTGTTGTTACATCACCAGACAAAAAATCAGGAAGAGGTTTGAAAATTAATGAAAGTAAAGTTAAAAGATTTTCATCTGATAATAATATACCAGTTCAACAACCAGAAGAGCTTACAAATAAAGATTTTATAAGTGAGATTTCATCTTTATGTGCTGACTTATTTATTGTGGTTGCATTCAGAAAATTACCAAAAGAAGTATTCTCTATACCATTACTTGGTACAATTAATCTTCATGCATCTCTTCTTCCTAACTATAGGGGTGCTGCGCCAATCAATTGGGTTTTAATAAATAATGAGAAGGTCACAGGAGTTACAACTTTTTTTATCAATGAAAGAATTGATTATGGAGATATTATTTTACAAGAAGAGGTTATCATTACTAATGATGACAATTTCGAAACTTTATATAATAAATTATCAATTATTGGTTCAAAAGTATTATTAAAGACAATAGAAATTGTTGCTAGTGGTAAAGCTCAGATCCTAAAGCAAGATGAAAGTAAAGATTTAAAAAAGGCTCCCAAGTTAAATTCAAATAATACAAGAATTAATTGGAATGATAATATTGATAAAATAATTGGAATGATTAGAGGCTTATCGCCAAAACCTGGTTCGTGGACAAATCTAAAAAATGGAGATAAAGAAATTAGAGTTAAGATTCTTAAGGCAAATTTATTAAGTAGAAGCAATTTGAGTAATACATCTATTGGAAAAGTATTAATTATCAAAGATGAAATACATATTAATTTAAAAGATGGTGTTATAAATTGTTCTAAAATTCAGCTAGAAAACAAAAAAGAAATGTTGGCAAAAGATCTTCTAAATGGGTATAAATTTTACAAAAATTCCCATGTCTACTAGTATAAACAGGAGTATTATCAACAAAAACAACATATTTATTAACAAAAATTGAGTTTTAAGCGCTTATTTACTGAGACTTAAGTATAAACATATATCTTTATTTAAACATTAAAATTAAGTGATATGAACAAATCAGAATTAATTGATGCTATGGCAGCTGACGCTGGTATTTCTAAAGCATCAGCGAAAAAAGCTCTAGAATCTTTTCTAGGGAGTATAGGTTCAACTTTAAAAAAAGGTGGAAGAGTTTCACTAGTTGGTTTTGGATCTTGGTCAGTTTCTCAAAGAGCTGCAAGAGATGGTAGAAACCCTCAAACTGGTGCAACAATTAAAATTCCGGCTAAAAAAGTTGTTAAATTTAAAGCTGGAGCTGAACTATCAAGCTCAGTGAACTAAGTTTTAAATTCATTTAAAAAATGTGTTAAAGAGCTTCAATTTTGAAGCTCTTTTTTTTTCTCATGAAAGGTAAGATTTTAATTTCATCGCCAAGTTTACTCAGTGATATGATTTTTTATAAATCTATTATATTGATAGTAGATGAAACTGAACAGGGTCATACAGGCTTTATTTTAAATAGACCAGGAGGTTTTTTTTTAATAAAAGATAATAATAGTTCTTTTGGAAAAAAGTATGAATTCAACTTTGGTGGTCCAGTATCACAACAAACATTCTATATAACTAGAAATCATAATTTATACAACGAAAGCCTTATTATTGATGATAAGCTTTATTGGGGTAATAATGTACAACTAATTATAGATCAAGTAGAAAGTGGTAAAATTGATTTAGAAGATGTTCTTTTTTTTCAGGGATATTCTGGATGGGAATCCGAACAGTTAAATGATGAAATTGAAAACAATAGCTGGATATTAGTCGATAGATTTGATAAGAATATTTTTAATTTAACAAAGAAAAATAGTTGGAGTAAAGTTATTAATGAGCTTGATAATAAGTATAGAATTTGGTCAAACTCACCTGATGATATTTCTCTAAATTAAGAAGATCCTAGAACTTGCTTTAAATCAGAGATAAGACTATCCCATAGTAATTTTGCTTCTTCAACTTCATCTTCATGCGAGAAATCAGTAACTATTAAAGATACATCTTTAGTAATTTCATCCATGTGTATACAAAATTCAAAAAAATAATCTTCTTCATTGGATTCTCCAGTTATCCATTGAAACCTAATCTTTTCATTTAGCTTTTTTGATAAAACTCTTGCATATTCTTCTGATTCACCCCAAAAAAAAGTATATTTTTCTCCTCTGTAATTTACGTCATCAGAAAACCATTCTGAGAGACCTGATGGAGTTGAAAGATATTGATAAAGCAGTTGAGGAGATGATTGAAAATCATATTCTAAAACAAATTCTTTTTTTTGTCTCATTTAATTTAAATTATAATCAATATATTAAAAAAAGTTAGTATTTACCTCAATTAACAAATATTTAGCTTCATATTGTTGATATTTGTTTTATATATTTGCATTTCTTAATTTGGCGAGGTAGCTCAGTTGGTGAGAGCGTCGGATTCATAACCCGGAGGTCGGGAGTTCAAATCTCCCTCTCGCTACAATAAAAATTAATATGATTAACAAATATTCATTTATTTTTATTTTACTATTATTTTCAATTTCTTGTACAAAGAACCAGCTATCAAATCAGACCATTCTTGAGGAAGAGGTTGAACAGATTTTTAGTTGTGTTAGCTACGATGATCTTTTAGATTCTCAAAATACTGACCAAGATAACTTAATGCAATATTGGGATAAATTTGTTGCAGATGTAAAATGTACTACCGGTGGAACTGATTTTGGAGAAAGAAATCCTATTTTAAATATTTTTTTTGAATATAGATCTGCTGCTCAGATTGCTTCTGGTGTTACTCCAGACCATATTGCTTATTCAACATATTCTGGATATTGTAATGATAGCAGAGTGAATGTTGGCGTACTTTATAATGAATGGACTGAAAAGAATCTATTACAAAGACTATGGATTATGTATCATGAATTTGGTCATGATGTATATAAATATGAACATAGTTCAAATCCTGCTGACATAATGTTTCCCTCAAGCACAAGAAGTGATATTGATATAAATACTTTTATTGAGGCTAAAGATAGGATGATTAATAGATCCTTTCCTGGTATTAGATATATATCATGTCCTTCAGACAGTTAAAACTGTTTTTTTTATAATCTCCTGTTTAAAATTTTTTTTTATATTCTGAATTGCTAATCAGAATATCCCATGTGATCTCGTACCAAGGGATTCATTATACTAAACCATATTGGCGGGATAAGTGATAGTAGTATAGAAGTTGGATATCCATATGGTAGATGAGGACAGTTATCTAAGGATTCTAATACTTGATATTTTTTTGAAGATTTAAAATGATGATCACTGTGTCTAGTAAGTTCATATAATACAATTCTTCCAATTGTATGATTTGAATTCCATGAATGGTGAGGCTTAACCCTCTCGTATCTTCCATTAGAATCTTTTTTTCTTAAAAGACCATAATGTTCTACATAATTGATTGTCTCCAAAAACAAAAATGATATAACAGATATTAAAATAGATAGTAAAGTGATGTATAATTCAAAATAATTATAAATCATAGCTATAAATGACAATTGCAATAATGTATAAAAGATCATATCATTTTTAATAGAAAAAAAACTCCTTTTAGAAACTTTCAAAAGTCTTAACTGAATTTTCCATGCACTTATATATGTCCTAACAACAGATGTAATCCAAAAACTATAAATATTTTGCTTATACATTGCTGTAGCTGGATCTTCAGGGGTTGCAACATGAATATGATGTCCAAAATTGTGTTCAATATAAAAGTGCATATATTGACATGGGAGATATAATAGTTTTGAACAAGTTCTAGCAAATAATGACCTTCTGTGACCCAGCTCATGACCAACATTAATTCCATTAGTAGCCATAACTATACTTGCAGAAAGAATAATACCTATAATATCAGAAATTGAAGTAATCTCAACTAATTTATTTAGTGAGAAAAAGAAAATTCCAAAGACAATTGGAATGTTTAGGTACAATAGAATATCAAAAAAAGGATCTAATAATCTATTTTCTTTTTCTTGCTCTGTATACTTTTCATCACTTCTTTTAACAAGTACTTCCAATACAGGTATAAAAACAAATGTAAAAATAACAGCTAGGTAATTATATAAACCACCAATTGAAATACCTAAAAATGCCATAATGGCAATTGAATAAGACATTAAGTATTTCAAATCTTTCATCACAAATTATTAGCTTTTATTAGATTTAATGCAGAACCATTTTTATACCACTCAATTTGTTGAGAGTTGAAAGAATGATTAAGTTTTATAATCTCTTTTGATTGATCTTTATGGACTATCTCTAGATTTAACTGATTACCAGGAGAAAATGACTCTAAGTCTATAAAGTTAAAAGTATCATCTTCTTGTATTTTATCATAGTCAGATTCATCTTCAAAAGTCAATGCAAGCATTCCCTGCTTTTTTAAATTAGTCTCATGGATTCTTGCAAAAGACTTAACAATAACTGCCCTAATACCTAAATGTCTTGGTTCCATTGCAGCATGCTCTCTTGATGACCCTTCTCCATAATTATGATCACCTACAACAACTGTATCAATATCATTTTTCTTATAAAATCTTTGAGTCTCAGGAACAGGAGCATAATCACCAGTAATTAGATTCTTAACACTGTTAGTTTTCATATTGAAGTGATTAACTGCTCCAATTAAACAGTTATCTGAAATATTGTCAAGGTGACCTCTAAATCTTAACCATGGGCCTGCCATAGATATATGATCTGTTGTACACTTTCCGTGAGCTTTAATAAGCAGCCTTGCATTCATTATATTTTTTCCATCCCAAGGAAGAAAAGGTTCAAGTTTTTGTAGCCTTTGAGATTCAGGATTAATTACAATCTCAATGTCTTTACCATCAATAGGTGGCTCTATATACCCATTATCTTCAAATGCAAAACCTTTAGAAGGCAACTCATCACCTACTGGTGGATTAAGAATAATTTCTTCGCCATCCTCATTCATTAGCTTATCTGTCAAAGGGTTAAAATCAAGTTTACCCGAAAGTGCAACTGCCATCACCATTTCAGGAGATGCAACAAATGCATGAGTGTTTGGGTTACCATCTGCTCTTTTTGCAAAGTTTCTATTAAAAGAATGTATTATAGAATTCTTTTCGGAATTATTTTCACCTTCCCTATTCCATTGTCCAATACATGGTCCACATGCATTAGTAAAGATTTTACTTTCAAGTTTTTCAAAAATATCAATAATCCCATCTCTTTCAGCTGTATATCTTACTTGTTCAGATCCAGGGTTGATTCCAAGTTTAGATTTGATTTTTATTTTATTATCTAGAGCTTGTTTTGCAATTGATGCAGCTCTTGACAAATCTTCATAAGATGAATTTGTACAGGACCCTATCAAACCCCATTTAATTTCATTAGGCCAACCTTCAGATTCAACTTTTACCTTCATATCACTAACTGGTGTGGCTAGATCTGGAGTAAAAGGTCCATTTATGTGAGGAGATAATTTATCCAGATCAATTTCAATGATTTGATCATAATATTCTTCTGGATTTTTGTAGACTTCATCATCAGATCTTAATTCATGTTTTATAATACTTGCAGCTTCAACTACATCTTGCCTATCTGTTGAAACAAGGTATCTTTCCATTGAATCATCATAAGCAAAAATAGATGTTGTAGCTCCAACCTCAGCACCCATATTACAGATTGTTCCTTTACCAGTACAAGAGAGAGATTCAGCACCATCTCCAAAATATTCAATTATATAGCCTGTCCCACCTTTAACTGTTAGGATTCCAGCAACTTTTAGTATAACATCCTTGGCTGAGGTCCAACCATTAAGATTACCAATTAACTTTACTCCTATTAATTTTGGAAATTTTAATTCCCAAGGCATTCCAGCCATTACATCTACAGCATCGGCACCACCCACTCCAATAGCTAACATACCAAGTCCTCCTGCATTTACTGTATGTGAATCAGTACCTATCATCATTCCTCCTGGAAAGGCATAATTTTCGAGTATCACTTGATGTATAATACCAGCCCCTGGTTTCCAAAATCCTATTCCATATTTTCTTGAAACAGACTCCAAAAAGTTGAACACTTCAGAACTAACTTTATTGGCATTTTGTAAATCTTTTTGAGCACCAGATTGCGCAAGAATTAAATGATCACAGTGGACAGTAGTTGGAACTGCAACTTTGTCCTTTCCTGCCTGCATAAATTGCAGAAGAGCCATCTGCGCAGTTGCATCTTGACACGTAACTCTATCTGGACCAAAATCAACATAATCTGATCCTCTTTTAAAAATTTTTTCATTATCTCCATCCCATAAATGTGAATAAAGAATTTTTTCTGATAATGTCATTGGTCTTCCTAAAAGCCTTCTAGCTTTATCTATTTTAACTGACATCTTAGAATATAGTTGCTTAATTACATCAATATCAAAAGCCATAATATTTTTTTTCAAAAATAACACTTTATTATTTACTCAACTCAACAATTTCTTTAATTATATTAAAGTTAGAATGTGGTGAATCACTAAGGTTTATTGCAGATAGATGAATCTCAGTAAAGTTTAATTTCTTAAATTTTTGAAAATTATCTAAGTTAACTCCACCACCAGGCATTATTGTAATTCTACCATTTGAAATTTTATTATAATTTCTAAGATTTTCTAACCCCTTTTCTGCACTTAATTCATGACCTGAACATAATATTCTATCAAATTTTTGTTCTATTAATAATTCAATAGATTCTTGTTTATTCTCTAAAAAATCAAATGCCCTATGAAATGTTAATTCATATCCATCTGTAACTCTTCTAAACCTTTCTATAACATTTGAGTTAAGATGTTTATTTCTATCCATAAATCCAACGACAAATCCACTAATATTGAACTTTTTAAAAGTTTCAATATCTTGAATCATTAATTCATAATCATTATCTGAAAAAACAAAATCCCCTCCTCTTGGTCTAATTAGGATATTTATAGGTAATGATGAAATTTTTAATGATTTTTCAAGAAATTCTTTGGATGGAGTTACTCCACCAATAGCATATTCCTGGCATAGTTCTATCCTATGTGCTCCAGCATTTTGAGCATTAGTTATTGATTCTACTGATGTTGCGCATATTTCAATTATCATAATTTATTTTGAAGTAAAATTGCAGTAACTCATTTTTTTCTATGATTTTTTTTTTAATGATATTTAAGTTAATATTAATATAGAAAAAGTTTATTGCTTAAGTTAATAGATATAAATAGTTTTTTTTAATTTAACATTGATGGAAATAATTAAAAGTAAAAAAGAATATGATGTAATAGTTGTAGGTTCAGGAGCCGGAGGCGGAATGGCTACAAAGATTTTGAGTGATGCGGGAATTAATGTTGCATTAGTTGAATCAGGTCCTTATTTTGACCCAGCTAATCCAGATCAGCAAACTCAACTTAAATGGCCTTGGGAGTCTCCTAGAAGAGGAGCTGGAACAAATAGAGCCTTTGGTGACTTTCATATGTCTTACGGAGACTGGTCATTGGATGGGGAACCATATTCATCAGTAGAAGGAACAGATTTTAAATGGTGGAGATCAAGAATGCTAGGTGGAAGAACTAATCATTGGGGAAGAATTTCATTACGATTTGGACCTAGAGATTTTAAGAGTAAAGACTTCGATGGGCTTGGAGAAAATTGGCCTATTTCCTATGATGATATTAAGCCGTATTATGACAAGTTAGACAAGTTAGTTGGAGTATATGGAACAAAAGAAAATATGTTTAATGAGCCTGATGGTTTCTTTCTTCCACCACCTAAACCAAGGCTTCATGAATTATTCTACATTAAAGGTGCAAGAAAGTCTAATGTAAAAGTTATGCCCTCAAGATTATCTGTATTAACAAAAAGAATTAATAACGAAAGAGGTATTTGTTTTTATTGTGGTCAGTGCGATAGGTCTTGTTCTGTATATGGTGACTTTTCATCTAGTTCATGTCTTGTAATTCCATCTCTTAAGGGAGGAATGGTTGATTTATATGTGAACTCAATGGTTAATGAGGTAATTACAGATAAAAATGGGAGAGCTACTGGAGTCTCATTTATTAATAAAGAAAATGGAAAAGACTATAAAATTAAAGGCAAAATAGTAGTTCTAGCTGCCTCTGCTTGTGCTACTGCAAGAATTTTATTGAACTCAAAGAGTAATGCTCATCCAAATGGTCTAGGTAATAGTAGTAATCTAATAGGTAAGTACTTGCATGATAGTACTGGAGCAGGAAGAGGAGTTTTTATTCCTGAACTTATTAATAGAAAGATTTACAACGAAGATGGTGTTGGAGGAATGCATGTATATTCTCCATGGTGGTTAGATAACAGAAAACTTGATTTTCCTAGGGGATATCATATTGAAGTTGGCGGAGGAATGACACTACCTCAGTATGGAATTGGATGGAATCCTAACGATTTTAATAAGTTTTTTGGTTTAAGAACTGGTGGTTATGGAGATTCTCTTAGAGAAGATGTGAAAAAATATTATGGCTCAACAGTTTATTTGTCAGGAAGAGGTGAAGCAATTCCTTTGAAAGAGAATTATTGTGAGATTGATCCAGAAAGTAAAGATAAATATGGTGTGCCAGTCCTACGATTTAGATATAAATGGTCAGACTATGAATATAAACAGGCAAAGCATATGCATGATACATTTGAAGAAATAGCATATAACATGGGTGGAATTCCACTTGGGTCAAAACCAACAAAAGAAGACAATTATGGAATTTCTGTGCCAGGTGAAATTATTCATGAAGTTGGAACTACAAGAATGGGGAATGATCCAAAGACATCAGTAGTAAATAAATATGAAAGACTTCATGATGTCGATAATGTATACATTGTTGATGCTGCTCCTTTTGTCTCTCAAGCTGATAAAAACCCTACTTGGACTATCATGGCTTTATCATGGAGGACTTCTGAACACATTATTAATGAACTTAAAAGACAAAACGTATGATGAAGAGAAGAGATAGTATAAAAACAATGATTCTTGGCTCTATTGGTGCTTCTATGACTCTTAAGAGCTGTATCACTTCTGAGGACAAAATTGTTCT
The DNA here is from genome assembly GCA_017856235.1 of Flavobacteriaceae bacterium. Taxonomy (GTDB): domain Bacteria; phylum Bacteroidota; class Bacteroidia; order Flavobacteriales; family Flavobacteriaceae; genus Marisimplicoccus. The sequence continues at coordinate 31,525 of JAFMFH010000009.1, forward strand.
TGATCAAGTATGGAAGTATAGTTATGGAAGAACCCAAGATGAGCTTAAATGGGATTATAAAGTTCTCACAGGTAAGTTTTTTTCAGAAACTGAGTTATTAACAATTGAAAAAATAGCAAATATAATACTTCCACCTAATAATTATGGTAGTATTAAAGACGCCGGAGTAGTTGAATTATTTGAAATTATTGCAAAAGATTTTAGCACACCCGCACATAACGAATATGGGGAAAAAGTTCTAAGAAGAGGTCTAATTGTTTTTAATGAATTGAGTAATGCTTTGTATAATAAAGATATAATAGAATGCTCTGAGAAAGAGATTAAATCAATATTTGATGATATAGCATTTAATGATAATGAAGATGATCATCTTCAAGAAGCAATTAGACTATTCGCTGTATATAGAGGTATGGTTTTAACAGGATATTTCACATCTGAAATTGGTATTAAAGACCTAGGGTATAAAGGAAACACTCCAAATGTTTGGGACGGAGTTCCAGAAGAAATTCTAAAAGATTATTCGGTATCCTATGATCAAGAATGGATTTCTAGGTGTGTTGATCAATCAAAAAGAAATGATATTGCTGAATGGGATGAGGATGGAAACCTCTTAACATAAATAAACCTGTATGAGAGTGCGATTGCGTAAACTCCAAAAAAACAGGATTAAGGCTAATCAAATATTCAAGGATCTATTCAAGATAGCTTGCTTTAGTATTTAAACTCACCTTTCTTAATTTAATACTCGTTGAGTTTACCAATTATCACTCATACAGGTTAAGTTAAATGTATGAAGTTTAAATTGAATTATCAATATTATTTATCATTTTTAATACTATTTCTTCTAATTCAATATCTGAATCACTTAACTTGGATTTATTTTGAAGACTTTTTGCAGCAAATTGTATACAACTCATAGCCAAGAGATCTTGTTTATCTCTTACAGAATAGTTTTCTTCAAGATTTTTAATAGTTTTTTCAATAAGCTTTGCCGCTTCCCTAAAATAATATTCTTGAGATCTTTCAACCGTTAGGGGATATAATCTATCTCCAATATTTAGCTTTATTTTTATACTATCATTTTCCATAAATATTAAACTGAAATTCTATCAATGCAATAATCAATCTCTTTAATTAAATAATCAATTTTATTTTTAAAATACTGTTTATTTTCACTATCATCAGATATAGAATTAATTAACTTAAGTTGTTTCTCTTTTGCTTGTATAACTTTTATTCTATTTTCAAGATCTTTATTTGACTTTAATAAATATTCATTTTTAATCTTAAGTTCTTGATTTAACGTCTTTAGTTCGTTTAATTTATCTAATAATTTATTGAGTTTTTCATTTAAAGAGGTTAAGTTATTTACAAGCATGATAGATAAATATTATTTTAGTGATTTCAATTTATAAAAATCTTAATTTAAATTTGAAATGGAATGAGGTTTTTTCAAAAATTATTAACCAAATTACTGGTTCTTTTTTCATCGTTTGTTATTCACTCGCAAGAAGTTGACTTTCACACACCTTTAAATGCTCCATTTAATCTTTCAGGAACATTTGGGGAATTTAGATCTAGATTTCATACTGGGATTGATTTCAAGGGCGGTGAAGGAATAGAGGTTTTCAGCATAGAAGATGGATATATATCTAGAATTGAAGTTAGTCCCATTGGATATGGAAAGGTAGTTTACATAACTCATCCAAACGGTTATAGTTCAGTATATGCACATTTAAGCAGATTTAACCCAGAGATAGAGAAATATATTAAAACTGAACAATATAAATCTAGATCTTTCATAGTAAAAAAGTTTCCAAAAAAAGATCAAATACAAATTAGAAAAGGAGAATTAGTTGGTTATTCAGGTAATACTGGAAGATCATTTGGCGCTCATTTACATTTTGAAATACGAGATACTAATTCTCAAGATGCTTTAAATCCACTTATGTTTAATTATACATATGAAGATCTTGAAAGACCAATAATTAAAGGCCTATATACTATTGATGAAAACAATACTCTTGTTAGAGATTTACCAAATAAAATCAAGATTTCTAAAGTTAATGATTCAACTTATGTTGCTGATAATATATTATTTAGTGGAGATATAGGATTTGGTCTTGATATTTATGATATACAGTATAAAAATTTATTTAACAAAAATGGTGTATATAAAATTGAACTTTTAATTGATTCAATTCAAAAGTTTTCGTACAGTATGGACAGAATCAAGTTTAGTGAAAACCATTATAAAAAACTTTTGTATGATTACTTATCTTTAGTTAAAAACAATAAGAGGGTATTAAAGGTTTATTCACCCCCTAATTCTAATTTGTCATTTATAAGAACTAATGACTTTAATGGTATTATTAAATCTCATGAAATTAGTAATAGTAGAGTAAATATTAAAGTAACAGATTGGAACAACAATTCATCTTATCTTAAATTTAAAATTATAAGCACTGATTCAATAAAATTGAATAAACCATTAAATGGAATTGAGATATTAACCAATCAAAAATATGTTATCAATAAAGGAAACTCAGTTGTTGAAATTAATAAAAATACATTTTATGAAGATGTACTTCTTAATATAACTTCTAGGGATGATACTATTGATTTAGGTGAAGAAATAACTCCTTTTAGATCTTCAATTAAATTAAAACTACCTATTGATAAAAATTTAGATTCGCTTAGGTTAAGTCAAACATTTATTGGTAAAATTGTAAATGACAAGATTAATTATATGAGCTCAAAGATTAATGATTCATATATTACAACTAATACTTCATCATTTGGAAAATATATTATCTCAATAGATTCTATATTGCCAGAAATTAGACCAATAAATTTTAGAAATAAATCAAACATTAAGTTCAATAAAACACTAAGTCTTAGAATAAAAGATGATATGTCAGGAATTAATAAATATGAAGCCTATATAAATGGAAAATGGGCATTGTTTGAATATGAACCTAAGCAAAATTTAATTTTTCACGATTTATCTGACTCAGTTATTGAAGATGGAGAAAATGATCTATTAATTGAATTTGAGGATGGTGTCGGTAATAAACAGATTTTCAATACTAAAATTTACTACTAGCTATTTATAAACTCTTGAAGCGTTTCAATTAAATAGTCAACTTCTTCTACTGAATTATTGTGTGAGAATGAAAATCTTATAGATGGCAACTTCTTATTCTTTGCACTCTGAATCTCATTAAGCACATGTGATCCAATTGAACTACCTGATTGACATGCACTTCCTTTAGAACAGGCTATACCTCTCAAATCTAGATGAAAATCAAGCATTGAGGCTTTATCATTAGATATGGGTAAGCAAACATTTAATATGGTATATGTGCTTTTTTCTAGATCTCCAGAAGTTCCATTATAGTGAATATCAGGAAAAAGATTATTAAGTTTTTCAATCATATATCTTTTGATGGATTTAACATGCTGCTTTTCTTTATCTAAATTTTGAATAGAAATTTCTAGAGCTTTAGTCATACCTACTATATTATGAACAGACTCAGTACCTGCTCTAAGACCTCTCTCTTGAGGTCCACCACAGATAAAGGATTTTATTTTTGTTGATTTATTTATATACGTAAAACCAATACCTTTAGGACCATGGAATTTATGACCTGCTGAAGATATAAAATCAATATCTAATGAACTTAAATCAATTGGATAGTGCCCAATGGCCTGAACTGCGTCAGAATGAAAATAAGCGTTATATTTTCTACATAAATTTGAAACAGATTTTATATCTAATATATTACCAATCTCGTTGTTTATATACATCAATGATACAAGCTTAGGCTCATTGTTTAACTTTAATATACTCTCAAGATTGTCAATATCAATCTCACCTTCATCCTTTAGGTTTACATAATGTACTTTAAGGTCTTTATTTTCAATATCTTCAAGAGTATGAGTTATTGCATGGTGTTCAATTTTTGATGAAATAATATGTTTAACACCAAGATCTTTAACAGCACATTTTAGTATAGAGTTATCAGATTCTGTACCTCCTGAATTAAAGATGATTTCACCTGGTTCACAGTTTAAAATTTTAGCAATAGATTTTCTAGATGTTTCAATATATGATTTAGCTGATCTACCATAAGAATGAGAAGAAGATGGATTTCCATAACAGTTTTTTAAAACATTAGAGATTTCAGCAACCACCTCATCTCTAACTTTAGTAGTTGCTGCATTATCAAAATATACTTTCATATACTTTTTTCAAATTCTTTAATTGTTGAAGTTATGATATTAATACAATCAAACAATTGATCTTTAGTAATAACAAGAGGAGGTGCAAACCTTATTACGTTTCCATGAGTAGGTTTAGCAAGTAAACCATTGTCTCTTAATTTAAGACATATATTCCAAGCAGTTTGACTGTCATGATTTTCGTCTATTACAATTGCATTTAAAAGCCCCTTCCCTCTTACTAGTTTAACTATTTTACTTGATTTGATATATTTATTCATTTCAGATCTAAATATTTCACCAAGAACTCTTGCATTTTGTGCTAATCTTTCATCAATTATTATTTCAATAGCTTTCTTAGCAATACTTGCTGCAAAAGGGTTTCCTCCAAAAGTACTTCCATGTTGTCCAGGCTGAATAACTTCCATTATTTCAGTGTCACAAAGAACTGCTGATATAGGGTATGTTCCTCCACTTAATGCTTTTGCAAGAATTAGTATATCTGGTCTAACATATGTTGACTGTTGTTCACAAAAAGATTCACAAGTACAGTTACCACAAGATGCAAGTAAAGATCCTGTTCTTCCTAGACCAGTCTGAATTTCGTCAGCAATCATTAGAACATTATACTGTGAACATAAGCTTCTGACTTTTTTTAAGTATTCTGGTTCTGGTACATTAACACCAGCTTCACCTTGTATAGGTTCAACAAGGAATGATACAATATTTTTATCTTTTTTAAATACATTTTCCAAAGCACTAATTTCTCCATGGGGTATGTGAATAAATCCGGGTGTATGAGGACCAAAAAAATCTTTAGATCCAGGGTCAGTAGAAAATGAAATTACAGTTGTTGTTCTACCATGAAAATTATTATTACAAACAACAATTTTTGCTTGATTCTGATCAACTTTCTTTTTTAAGTACCCCCATTTTCTTGATAATTTAATCGAAGTCTCGACACCTTCAGCACCAGTGTTCATAGGAAGTAACTTATCAAATCCAAATAACTTTGTAGCAAACTCCATATACTCTCCTAACTTATTGTTATAGAAAGCTCTTGATGTTAATGTAAGGGTCTCTGCTTGATTTTTTATTAAACTAACTAATTCTGGGTGGCAATGACCTTGATTAACAGCTGAATATGCTGATAAGAAATCATAATACTTTTTTCCGTTTACATCCCAGACAAATACACCTTCACCTTTTTCTAAAACAACTGGAAGTGGGTGATAATCATTTGCACCAAATTTCCTTTCAAGGTCTAAGTGAAATTGTGATAAATCTTTTGAAGTTTTTTCTATCAATTAAATGAATTTTGATTAATTATAAATATAGTAATTTTGAATATATTTCATCTCATGATTAATAAGCATCATAATTTTCTTTTTTTATTATTAATAGTTTTTCTTGGATGTGAAAAAGATGACATTTGCATAGAAGGATCAGAGAATACTAGTAGAATTACTATTGGTTTTATTGATTATGAGACTAAGGGGGTGAAAGATATTTCGTTAAATAGTATTAGAGGTATTGGACTAGATTCGATAATTGAAATTAAAAGTGAAGGTAATTTAAAACTTCCCTTAAAGGCTAACTCAAATAAAACAAAATATTTACTTGAGTATAATGAGACTTTTGACACTTTAGTTATTTCCCATCATACATTCCATAAATACCTAAATAGATCTTGTGGTTATATAGCAAATTTTATTGTAAAATCAGATACCGAAATATCAAAAAATAGTGGCTGGATAAAAGAAGTAAGTATAGAAAATGATTCAATTTTTAATGAAGAAAAAACAAATATTCTTATTCATTATTAGCTTTATCTTTTCATTTAACTCTATATTTTCTCAAACAGAAAATACAGAAAGTGACAGTTTAATAAAAAAAGATAAATCATTTAATATAAATAAATTAAGGTTTGGTATTGATTTGTCAAACCCAATGATATCTTCATCTAATGATGATAATTTAAGCTATGAGATTGTGGGTGATTTACAAATAACTAATGATCTTTATCTAGCTGCTGAATATGGATCGATTGATAGATATATAGAAGATGAGAATATTAATTTTAATTCAGTTGGTAATTATCTTAAAATAGGATTTGATTTTAACATGTTCAATAATTGGGTTGGAATGGATAACTCAATATATGTAGGTCTTAGATATGCTTCATCTAACTTCTCAAACAAAGTTGATAGTTATTCAGTTAGAAGTGGTGAAGCTTATTTTTCAAATTTAGTTGATAACGGATACGAGAATGTAACTCACAATAATTTAAACGGAAACTGGGTTGAGATTGTAACAGGAGTTAAGGTTGAAACATTTAAAAATATATATCTTGGAATTAGCTTAAGGTTAAACAAATTATTATCAGACACAAAGCCTTCAAACTTTGATAATCTTTTTATCCCAGGATTTAACAAGGTGACTGATGATAATACCTGGGGAAGTGGATTTAATTACACATTAACTTATTCAATACCTTTTAAGAAAAGAAAATAAAAAACCCCTAATTAAAGGGGTTTTTTTTTAAGATAAAGGCGGCGACATACTCTCCCACTAATAGCAGTACCATCTGCGCTGATAGGCTTAACTTCTCTGTTCGGTATGGGAAGAGGTGAGCCCTATCGCTATAACCACCTTAAAATTTTATTAAGGTCATAAACATTTTGAAAATATCAAGTTAACAACTAAGAAAGTTTGTTACAATAGACTTACGGGTAATTAGTATCACTCAGCTCTGACATTACTGCCTTTACACTTGTGACCTATCAACGTTGTAGTCTCCAACGACCCTTAAAAGAAATCTCATCTTGAGGTTGGTTTCGCACTTAGATGCTTTCAGTGCTTATCCTTTCCCGACATAGCTACCCGGCGATGCTACTGGCGTAACAACCGGTACACTAGAGGTCAGTCCATCTCGGTCCTCTCGTACTGAAGACAGATCCTCTCAAATTTCTAACGCCCACTACAGATAGAGACCGAACTGTCTCACGACGTTCTGAA
>JAFMFH010000010.1 GCA_017856235.1 Flavobacteriaceae bacterium
CCTTTTCTTGCAAAATTATCTAGAGCTATATATGATGAGCTTGTAGACTAACCCTTAATTAATCCTAAGTCAATAAGTCTTTCATGTAAGAATTCTCCAGCTGTAATATCTTCATATCCTTTTGGATTATCTGCGTCTATACATGAATCTAGACAATTTAGCGACATCTCTTGTCTAGGATGTAAGAAGAAGGGTATTGAATATCTAGAGCTATTCCAAAGATCTCTAGGGGGATTAACCACTCTGTGAATTGTAGACTTTAATTTGTTGTTAGTATGCCTTGAAAGCATATCACCAATGTTAACTATAACCTCATCTTCTTCTGCTACAGCATCAATCCATTCCCCAGAATTATTTAACACCTGCAAACCTTTTCCTTGAGCGCCCATAAGAAGTGTGATTAGATTAATATCACCATGTGCTGCTGCTCTTTCAGCATTTTTTGGTTCTTCAGTAATCGGAGGGTAATGAATTGCTCTCAGGATTGAGTTTCCATTGAATATGTGTTGGTCAAAATATGTTTCTTCTAGGTTAAGATAACAGGCAATAGCTCTAAGAATATGCTTTCCAGTCTCTTCTAAAAGCTCATAAGTTTTTTGTCCTACAGTATTAAAATTTTTTAGCTCATTAACTATTACGTTATCAGGATATTCCTCTTTTAATTTTGGCTCATCTTTGACATATTGACCAAAGTGCCAAAACTCTTTAAGATCTCCTATATTTTTGCCTTTAGCACTTTCTTTTCCAAATGGTGTAAATCCTCTTTGACTAGCTAGACCCTTAATAATATACTTTGACTTGACTTCATCAGACAGATTAAAAAAGCTTCTAACTTCAGTATATAACTCATCTTTAGTTCTATCATCTAAAAGATGACCTTTAATTGCGATAAAACCTATTTCACTAAATCCCTTTCCAAGTTGTTCAATAAAGTCATACTTAGTCTTTGAATCACCAGATAAAAAATCATTTAAGTTTAAATGAGGAATATTTTTCATTAGCCTGTCTTCTTTATCATTTTGGATATATACTTACCTATTATGTCAAACTCAAGATTAACCTTAGTTCCAACATTAATTTGATTAAAGTTAGTATTATTATAAGTATAAGGTATAATTGCAACAGAAAAAGAATTTTCGTCAGAGTCAACAACTGTTAGGCTAACTCCATTTATAGTTATGGAACCCTTCTCAACAGTCATATTATTTTTTGAGTGTTTAAACACATATTTCCAACTTCCATTAGTTTCGATAACCTCAGTACAAACTGCAACTTCATCAACATGTCCCTGAACTATATGACCATCAAATCTTGAATTAACTGACATTGATCTCTCTATATTAATAGTATCGCCAGGAATAATCTCACCAAAATTGGACCTTTCAATACTCTCAGAAATTACATTTACTGTATATATATCATTATCTATATCAACAATTGTTAAACAGACACCGTTGTGACATAAACTTTGATCAATCTTTAGTTCATTTGTAATTCTTGATTTAAGGGAAATATCCAAATTTCCTTTATTTTTTTCTACCTTAACTACGGTAGCAACACATTCAATTATCCCAGTGAACATTATTATCTTTGTTTTTACATTAGTAAAATTAGCAATTAATTAAAGAGTGGTAAAATCAAGTAAAATAAATATTGGTATAACTATTGGTGATCCAAATGGTATTGGGATTGAAATAATCTTAAAATCACTATCTGATTTTAGTCTATTCCAAGAATGTAATTTTATAATATACTCCTCAAAAGACCTAATTGAGAAACAAAAAAAACATTTTCAAATTGATACTCCTTCATTAACAAAGATTGATAGTGAAGAAAATTTGGTGGATTTTCATATAAACGTAAAAGAGGTATTTTCTAATTCTCAATTTATTTTTGGAGAATCTAATAAAGAATTATCTGCACACGGAATTCTCTCTCTGAAAGAAGCCACAAAAGCTATAAAAGCCAACAAGATAGATGTTATGGTTACTGCTCCTATAAACAAGGATTTATCATATTCTAACTCATTTAAATATACAGGTCATACAGATTTCCTTAAGCACTATTTTAGTGCTAACCCATTAATGTTAATGATATCGGAAGAACTTAAAATAGCCTTATTAACGGATCATATTCCGATAAAAGATGTTTCAAGCTCTATTAATAAAGATATTGTTGAGCAAAAAATCAAAGTACTAGAAACATGTTTAATAAATGATTTTCAAATAAAAAAACCTAAAATTGCAGTTTTGGCAGTTAATCCTCATGCAGGAGATAATGGCGTAATAGGTAATGAAGATCAATCAATAATTACACCAGCTATTAATAGTTTTAAGGGCACGTCGAGTTCAGTAAATGGTCCATTTTCAGCAGATACTTTTTTCGCTAATGAAAATTATAAAAAATATGATGGTATTATTGCTTCATACCATGATCAAGGGCTAATACCATTCAAAACTATTTCCTTTGGAAAAGGAGTAAATTTTACAGCAGGATTACCAGTTGTAAGAACCTCGCCAGATCATGGAACAGGCTTTGACATAGCTGGAAAAGGAATAGCTGATCATACCTCATTTACAAATGCAATAAAATTAGGTCTCAAAGTGTTTAAATTAAGAAACAACTTAGATTAACATTAAATTGATAAATTTTTATAAATTTGCCGCTCAATAGTTAAGTGATGAAATCGCTTTCACCATATTTGGTTAAATTTTCAGGACTTAAAGAAGGTGTTCATCTCTTTGACTTTGAAATAGGAAATAAGTTCTTTAAAAATTTTGATTATTATGATTTTGCTGACGCAAACATCACAACTATTCTTGAGCTAGAGAAAAAACAAACTTTACTAAATTTAAAATTTAGATTTAATGGAGATGTTGAGGTTCAATGTGATCTTTCAATGGAAATGTTTACATTAAAGCTAGAAACTGATTACTCTCTTGTTATTAAGTTTAAAGATGATACAATGTCATCTGATGATAAAGTACTCTTTTTACCTACTGGATCAAATAGTATTGATGTTTCCCATATTATATATGAGAGTATTATACTTGCTGTTCCACATAAAAAAATTCACCCGGGCATAGAAAGCGGAACATTAAAGTCTGAAATAATTGAAAAGCTTGAAGAATTAAAACCTAAAAAAAATTTTACAGAAAAGACTGACCCTAGATGGGACAAACTAAAAGATTTATTATAAATGGCACATCCAAAACGTAAAATATCTAAGACTAGAAGAGATAAACGTAGAACACATATTAAAGCTGAGAAACAGCAAATATCTATATGTAAGGCTACAGGTGAGTCACACTTATACCACAGAGCACACTGGCATGAGGGGAAGCTTTATTATAGAGGAAAAGTTTTAGTTGATTCTTTAGAATCAGAATAATAACGACCTTTAGTTATCAATTTAATTGTCAATTGATACAATTGATGTTAGTATGAAATCTAACAAAAAAATAAATATAAAAGCCGCCATTACTGCTGTAGGAGGCTATGTTCCAGATGACTTTATTTCAAATAAAGATTTAGAAAAGATGGTTGATACCAACGATGAGTGGATTACAGCCAGAACAGGGATAAAAAAAAGAAGAATTTTAAAGGAAAAAAATAAAGGCACTTCTTTTTTGGCTATCAATGCTGCAATGGACCTTATAGCAAAGAAAAAAATAAACCCTGAAACAATAGACTTAGTAATTGTCTCAACTATAACTCCTGATTTTCATTGTGCATCAACTGCTCCTACTGTAGCTTCAGCGATTAAAGCAAAAAATGCTTATGCATTTGATTTAAGCGCGGCATGTTCGGGATTTTTATATGGGATGTCTTCAGCTACTAGTTACATTGAATCAGGAAGATATAAAAAAGTTCTTCTAATTGGCGCAGACATGATGTCGTCAATAGTAGACTACACTGATAGGTCAACTAGTATTCTTTTTGGAGATGGTGCAGGAGCTGTTTTAGTTGAGCCAAGCAAGAATGGATTCGGCTGGGAAGATGAATACCTCAGATCTGACGGCATTGGTGCAGAATGGCTAAATATTAAATCAGGAGGGTCTCTTTATCCTATATCAAATGAAACAATTGCAAATAAGTGGCATTTTATTGCTCAAGATGGAAAAACCGTTTTTAAATCAGCTGTATCTGAAATGGCAAATGCTACAGAGCAAATTATTATCAGAAATGGACTTAAACCTGAAGAGATAAAATATTTATTACCACATCAAGCTAATAAAAGAATTATTGATGCTACCGCAGAAAAGATTAATTTAGATAAAAATAAGGTTCTTATGAACATTGAAAATTATGGAAATACTACTGCCGCAACAATACCATTGTTAATGTATGATTATGAAAAAAACTTAAATGAAGGTGATAAATTAATTCTAGCTGCTTTTGGCGCTGGTTTAACATGGGGTGCAGCGTATTTAACATGGGCATATAACTAAATTTTATTTTATGGATATAAAAGAAATACAAAATTTGATCAAGTTCGTTCAGAGATCTGGAGTGGAAGAGGTGAAAATTGAAAGAAATGACTTTAAAATTACAATAAAAACCAAGTCTGTTTCACAAAAGCATATAATTGTTGATGATTTTCAAACACCAGCTACAATTCCTTCTAATCAACCAATTACTCAAGCTATTCAAGAAGTTAATTCACAAGAAACCCCTGAACCAAATCTAGAAAATGATAATCAAGTGACCATAAAATCACCAATAATTGGAACATTTTATAGAAAATCATCTCCCGATAAACCACCTCTTGTTGAGGTTGGCCAAAGTATTGAAAAAGGCGATATTTTATGTGTCATAGAAGCTATGAAATTATTCAATGAAATTGAATCAGATTTTTCTGGTAAAATTGTTAAAATTTTAGTTGATGATCAAAGCCCTGTTGAATTTGATCAACCATTATTCATTATTGACCCTTCATAAAGATGTTTAATAAAATATTAGTTGCTAACAGAGGAGAAATTGCTATGCGTGTTATTAGGACGTGTAAAGAAATGGGTATCAAAACCGTTGCAGTTTATTCAAAAGCAGATGAAGAGAGTCTTCATGTTAGATTTGCAGATGAAGCAGTCTGTATTGGGCCAAGTGCTAGCTCAGAATCCTATTTAAAATCAGCAAATATTATTGCTGCTGCAGAAATTACAAATGCTGATGCTATTCATCCTGGTTATGGATTTTTATCAGAAAATAGTAAGTTTTCAAAAATTTGTGAAGATCATAAAATTAAATTTATTGGTGCTTCTCCAGAAATGATTAATAAAATGGGAGATAAATCTTCAGCAAAAGAAACCATGAAAGCTGCAGGAGTACCTACCATTCCAGGGTCTGAGGGTCTTGTTCCTACCCTTGAAGATGCTCAAAATATTGCACTTGAAATAGGTTATCCAGTAATGTTAAAAGCTACTGCTGGAGGAGGAGGTAAGGGCATGAGAATAGCAAAAGATGCCAAAGAACTCTTGTCTGCATGGGAACTTGCTCGTCAGGAATCAAAATTAGCTTTTGGTAATGATGACATGTATTTAGAAAAATTTATAGAAGACCCTAGACATATTGAAATTCAAATTATTGGCGACTCATATGGTAAAGCATGTCATTTATCAGAGAGAGATTGCTCAATTCAAAGAAGGCATCAAAAATTAATTGAGGAAACACCTTCACCCTTTATGACAAAACCATTAAGAAATGCAATGGGTGAAGCTGCAGTTAAAGCTGCAGAATCAATAAAGTATGAAGGCGCAGGCACTATTGAGTTTCTGGTTGATAAGCATAAAAATTTTTATTTTATGGAAATGAACACCAGGATACAAGTAGAACACCCTATCACTGAACAAGTAATAGATTACGATTTGATAAGAGAACAGATTTTAGTTGCAGCCGGTGAGCCTATTTCTGGTAAAAACTACTTTCCAAAGCTTTGCTCAATTGAGTGTAGAATAAATGCAGAGGATCCTCATAAAGATTTTATGCCAAATCCAGGAAAAATCCTAACTCTTCATTTTCCTGGTGGTCATGGTGTTAGAATTGACACACATGTTTATAGCGGCTATTCAATTCCGCCTTTCTATGATTCAATGATTGCAAAACTTATAACTACTGCACAAACTAGGGAAGAGGCTATAAATAAAATGAAAAGAGCTTTGGATGAATTTGTAATTGAAGGTGTTAAAACTACAATACCGTTCCATCAAAAAATGATGGATCATCCAGATTTCATTTCAGGAAATTATACCACTAAATTTATGGATTCTTTTAAAATGTAAGAGCTATATAATCTTCATTTCAATTAACTTCTCAGCTATTTGAATAGTGTTTGTTGCAGCTCCTTTTCTTAGGTTGTCTGCGACAACCCAAATATTCAATCCCTTTTCAATACTGAAGTCTCGCCTAATTCTTCCAACAAAAACCTCATCTTTATTAGCTGAGTTTATTGGCATAGGATACAAGTTATTTGTCGGATCGTCCTCGACAACAACACCAGGAGACTTTTTTAAAATTTCAAAAACTTGCTCTAATTCAAATTGATTTTTAAATTCAATATTTACAGACTCACCATGACAGATTTCAATAGGAACTCGAACAGCGGTTGATGTAATTTGAATAGAATCGTCACTTAGAATTTTCCTAGTCTCATTTATTAATTTATTTTCTTCTTTTGTATAACCACCTTCTTCAAATACATCACAATGGGGAAGAAGGTTTTGATCAATACTGTAAGGGTATATCTTTTGTGGGTCTGAATCACTTCTTTCACCATTCAGCTGATCAATAGCATTTTTACCAGTTCCAGATACTGATTGATATGTTGATATAACCAACCGTTTAATTTTATACTCTTTATGAAGAGGAGCTAAAACTACCATTAACTGCATTGTTGAACAATTCGGATTAGCAATAATATAATCATCCTTTGTTAAAACTTCAGAATTTACTTCACTAACAACTAATTTTTTTGATAAATCCATTCTCCATGCAGAAGAATTATCAATAACTCTGGTTCCAACTGCAGCGAATTTTGGAGCCCATTCCAAAGATGTTGAACCACCTGCAGAAAATAATGCAATATCTGGCTTCATTTTTACAGCATCTTCAATGGAAACTATAGAGTATTGTTTATCATTAAAGAGAATTTTCTTACCTATTGATCTCACAGAGGCGACAGGTATTAATTCACTTAAAGGGAATTTCCTGCTTTCAAGAAGATTAAGCATGACATTTCCTACAACCCCAGTTGATCCTATTACAGCTACTTTCAATTTGATTTATTTTTTTTCATTTTTTTAAAAAAAACCGCTCTACTTAAAGGCTCATATTTGTCTTTTTCACCTATTACAACAATATCCTTTTTTTTATTTTTTCTATAACTATAATTAGCAACATTTCCTGATTTTTTACATACTGCATGAACTTTAGTAACATATTCAGAGATGGCCATAAGGTCAGGCATAGGCCCAAAAGGATTACCAAGATAATCCATATCCAATCCTGCAATAATTACTCTAATGCCATTATTTGCTACTTCATTACATACATCAACTATTCCATCATCAAAAAACTGAGCTTCATCAATAGCTACTACATCACAATTTTTTAACTTATTTAAAATATCCGATGATGATTTTACTTCAATTGATTCAAGTTTATTGTCATCATGAGATTCAATAAAGTTCTTACTTCTTGAATCAATTATAGGTTTAAAAATTTTAACTTTTTGATTAGCTATTTTAGCTCTTTTAATCCTCCTTATTAATTCTTCTGTTTTGCCAGAAAACATTGATCCACAAATTACCTCAATCCACCCAAATTGTTCATTGTTGTATGCAGGGTTTTCTAAAAACATTTTGTAATTTAAATTAGAAAATAAGTCAAATTTATTAAAAAGAAATTCATTAATATAATTTATAGAAGTGTTTAAAAATATAGAAAATAAGATAAAAGAGATCGCCGAGAAAATTAACAAATCAAATTTATCAGATCAGGATGAGGTTTATAAGAATGCAAAAGAAATATTTGAACTAGCAATCATATATAAGTTTCTATCAAAAAGTAAGCAAAATTCTGATTGGGTATTTTATTCTGAAAAATTGAAGGAAATATTAAGAGAACTTGATTTATCATCAGAAAAAAATGATGAATTGCCCTACAGTAAAAGTGAAATAACTCCATTAATAGATTCTATTAAAGATTTAGTTACTGAAATACCAGAAAGTGAAGATGACAAATGATCCTCAACTATACATTGTACCAACTCCTATTGGTAACATGGAAGACATTACTTTGAGGGCTATAGAAACACTTAAAAATTCAGATATAATATTGGCTGAGGACACAAGGCATGCTAAAAAACTTTTAAAACACTATAATATTTCAACAAAAGTTATTAGTTATCACCTTAACAATGAACATAAAAAAGTTGATGAATACGTTCAAATGTTAATTAATGGTATTAAGGTCTCTTTAATAACAGATGCTGGAACTCCATGTATATCGGATCCTGGTTTTTTATTGATTCGTGAAGCAATTAAAAATAATATATTAATTACTTGTTTGCCTGGACCTACAGCTTTTGTACCTGCACTAGTAATGAGCGGATTACCAAGTGATAGTTTTATTTTTGAAGGGTTTTTGCCAAGAAAAAAGGGAAGGAAGTCAAAACTACATGAAATCTCTCAAAATACTAAAACCACAATCTTATATGAATCACCCTTCAGAATAGTAAAAACCCTTTCTGATATAAAAGAAACAATTGGCTCAGATAGAAAAATTGCTATAATAAGAGAAATATCCAAAATCTATGAAGAAGTATTCAGAGGCACAATAGAAGAAGCAATTATAGATTATAATAAAAAAACAATTAAGGGTGAATTTGTAATCTGTATTGATAAAGCTGAATGAAAAATTGGACAAAAATTGATCAACCCACCGTTGCCGAAGTTAATTCTCTTCAAGCAGACCTAAATATTCCAAACTTTATTTGCTCTCTGTTACTTCAACGTGGGATTAATTCCTTAGATAAGGCCAAATTTTTTTTCAGACCTGAATTAGATTCTCTTCATGACCCATATCTAATGAAGGATATGGAAAAAGCTATAGTTAGAATTAATAATGCTTCAAGTGAAAAAATTATGATTTTAGGAGATTATGATGTTGACGGAACCACTTCAACATCTATGTTATATACCTATTTCAGTTACAGGAATTATGACCTGTTATATTACATACCAGACAGATATAAAGAAGGATATGGGGTGTCGATGGAATCAATTGATTATGCTAAAGACAATAATATTAAATTAATAATAACTGTAGATTGTGGAATAAAAGCATTAAACCAAGTTGAATATGCCAATTCAAAAGGAATTGATATAATTATTTGTGATCATCATTTACCCGACAATAAAATTCCCAATGCTTATGCTATTTTAAACCCTAAACAATTAGATTGTACTTATCCATTTAAAGATCTATGTGGTTGTGCAATAGCATATAAATTAATAACAGCACACAATTTAAAATCAGAAAATAAATTAAATGTTAAAAGTCTTTTAGATTTTGTTGCACTAGCAACTGTTTCGGATATGATGCCTTTAATTGATGAAAACAGAGTTATGGTATTTCACGGATTAAAGGAAATTAATAATAATCCTAGATTAGGACTTAGAAACTTTTTGAAATCAAATAATAATCAAGTCGATGAATCAAACATATCATTTAACATTGGGCCAAGAATTAATGCTGCAGGACGAATGAAAAACGGAAAAATTATTGTGGACCTTCTAGTTGAGGAAGATGCTAATAAGGTTATGTCTTTATCAAATGAAGTAGAATTTTTGAATTCAAAACGAAGGACTATAGAAAAAGATGTATTTGAAGATGTAGTTGAAAAAATTGACCAGAGTAAGTATTCTAATATTTTTTATGGTCAAAACTGGAGTACAGGTGTTTTAGGAATTGTTGCCTCAAGAGTTATTGAAAAATCATATAAGCCTACTATTATACTTACTGATTTTGATGAAAATCTACTTACAGGATCTGTGAGATCTGTGTCTGGATTTGATGTTTATGATGCATTGGTTAAATGTGAAAAATATTTATATCAATTTGGAGGTCATAAATTTGCGGCAGGATTAAAAATTGAAAAATCCAAACTAGATTTATTTAGTCAGAATTTTGAAAAAGTAGTCAAAGAATCAGTTGGTGGAATAATGTTTGAGAAAAATTATAAATATGACATTGAAATATCTTTTTCAGAAATAACAATTAATAATTTAAAAATCCTCTCAAGGATTGCTCCATTTGGCCTAGAAAATAGAAGACCAGTATTTAGAACCAACAATTGTACTATAACCGAGGATTTAAAATTTATAGGTAAAGAATCACAAATAGTAAAGTCAAAGATTCAGGATTCATTATTAAATAAACTCCCATTCATATGTTTTGATAAGAAAGATGAACTAGTTAATTTAAAATCAAAATTTGATATTCTTTATACAGTAGGGATAAATAAATATTCTGGTAAAGAAGAAATTGAAATAATAATAAAACAAATAGGTATAAAATAAAAAACCCTGCCTAAGCAGGGTTTTAATATTAATAATTTACTTTATTAAAAATCAAAAGTAACACCTAAATTCCACGTTGTACCTCTTCCAAAATTTACCACATTTCTTACATCAACACCATTCCATGTTCTACCACCGTCAGCAAATATATTTGTATCTGACTCGGCAATATATTCCTCATCAAATAAGTTGTTAACGTTTAATCTTACTCTTGTATTCATACCCAAGAATTTTGTTCTATAAGTTGCTCCTAAGTCAACTAAAGAATAACTAGGCAGGGTAATTGCACCTCTATTGTTAGCACTTGAGAACTCACTATCAAGCGGTCCAAATTCACCATATAAATTATCAAATGATTGCAGATCAACATCTACAGAAAAGTTATAGCTAAATCTATAATCAGCTCCTAAGTATAATATAGTTTGAGCATGATCACCAATACTAACACCATCCATATATAATGTTGCGGTTTGACCATTCGGCGCATTGTTATCTAAATTAAACCCTTGGCCAGTGAAGTTTTTAGTGTACTTATGATCACCTAAAGAAGCCATACCTTTAATTCTTAGTTGACTAGTTGGATACCATGTTAACTCAGCTTCAATTCCTTGATGAGTTTGCTCAACTCCCTCATAAACAAATCTCACAGCATTATCACCAGAGCCTGATACTCTGCTAAGCACTCTATTACCCCAAACTGTTGAATATGCATTAAGATTTAATTTAAAATTAGAAGATAGAAAACCATAACCTAGCTCAAAAGAGTTTATTGTTTGAGCATCTTGATTGTCAGCTTGTTGATAATCATAATCACCATTGATAAAGATATCATCAACAAGAGGAGATTTTTTAATCTTACCTATATTAGCATAAACGTTGGATCTTTCATTCAAGTTATAATTTGCACCAACTTTCAAATAGTTTCCATTTTTCTTAACGACTTCACCTTTTGTTTCAGGGGGAGCTGTATAAAAATGCTCCAGCCACATTCTAGATGTAGTTGTTCCAGCTTGAAGAACAGCCGAAAAATTTTCACTACCAACATATTCTACAAGCCCATTTAACCCAGTCCAATTGTTATACCCAATATAATATCTTTGAGTTCCATTTGGATCATCCATTCCTAGATTTTTAAACGGAGATGATTCATATGCAGTTGTAACAACATGACCCACTCTATCAAAATTTCCTGAAAAGACATAATTGTTGATAGTTGAAATATAACCATCAAGACCAAGAAAATCACTTATCCCTCTTCTGTGATAAGCTTTATAAGATCTAAGATCAACACCTATTTCATATCTAAAGTTCTCACTGTCTAACTTAAGTTTGGATATACCACCTAACCAGTTATGAGAGTTTGTGCTAAACCTTCTTACTTTAGTTCCAACATCCCACCTACTTGGTGTTTCACCATCTGTATCATTATGATAACCAAGTTTCATTCCTGCAAAAGGACCTTTAGATGGGATATAAGCATTATTAACGTTTTGAGATACCACAGCATCCCAGTTAATTGTCATATCAGATCTTCTATAAGCATCCCCACCATCAGCAAGATGATCAGTCATAGATCTTTCAAATGAAGTAACATCATAATTTCTTCCTCTATCTCCAGTTCCTCCACCTCTTCCTGCAGATGCATAAAGTGATGTAGCAAGAGTTAAATTACTTGAAATTTCCCAGTCCCAGTTAAGAGTTGCTAATGGCTTATTGTAATAATTTCTTAACATAGAAAATTCTTCTCCCTTGTATTCTCCATACACTTGGTTGTATTTTCTATAATCACCTCCTTGAGTAGGGCCATGATCAAGATAGTCTTCTAGCCATGGTGTATAATATGCTTGGTGATGCCACTGACCAGCTCCAATAACGGAAAGGTTAAACTCATGATCTCCTCCTCTAGGAGTATATCCAATTGAAAAAGCATAAGTAACACCTTCTCCCTGAGTTCCATTTCTCCATCCATCTCCTTGCCATAGACTTAACAAATAACTTGATGACCAACCAAGATCATTCACACCTGTATTATGAGAAACTGTCATTTTTTGATAACCGTCATTACCCTGAAGAAGCTTTAAAGAAGAACCTGGTTGTAGTTCTGCTGCACGAGTATTAACTGAAACGGTTCCACCTGCAGATGGAGTAGCTAATGATGTTGAACCTAAACCTCTTTGAATTTGAATACTTGAAGTTAAATCAGATAAACCAGCCCAGTTTGACCAATATACCCAGCCGTTTTCCATATCATTAACAGGTTGACCATTGATTACAACTGCGACATTATTCATCCCAAAACCTCTGAGTTTAAGTTCTCCATCTCCATATCCACCACCACTGTCAGGAGAAAAATATATTCCAGGAGTCTTTTTAAGAAATTCAGGAACCTCAAGATTACCACCTTTCAGCTCTATCTCAGCACCAGAGACTGTACTAAATGCAATTGGAGTTTCACGTTCCTTTGCTATATCAATTACTTTCGATGAAACTGTAACCTCAGCTAGTGCTATAGAGTCTAGAGCAGGTTCTTGAGAGTTTAAGTTAGCAGAGAAAATAATAATAAATAAGAAGATTAGTTTTTTCATATGAATTATTTTAATTATAAATCAAAAATATAATTATTAGTTAATGTTTGAGTAAACTAAATATTAACAGAATCTTAAACTAATGTAGTATTTAAACTAACAAAGTTTATATGAGCTTATCATACACTTGAGAAGACGATTTATCTAGGTTAGATTTACCATTCTTTAAAATCTCTTTAGCTATTGATTTTCCTAATTCAACGCCCCACTGATCAAAACTATAAATATTTAATATGGACCCTATGACAAAAATTTTACTTTCATACATAGCTATTAATGAGCCGAGATTTTTAGGAGTTAACTTGTTGATAAGTATTGTATTTGAGGGTTTATTGCCATCTATATTCTTTTGAATTTCATTACCAATTTTTTTATTACCGACTAACAAAGCATTTGTCTGAGCTAAGAAATTTGAAGTTAAAATTCTATGTTGTTCTGCATCACCGCTTAGGGACTCTTTAAAGGCAATAAAATCAGTCGGAATTAGTTTAGTTCCTTGATGCATAAGTTGAAAAAATGCATGTTGTGCATTTGTTCCAGTCGACCCCCAGATTATAGTTCCTGTTTGATAATCAACCTTATTGCCATTTCTATCTATACTTTTACCATTACTTTCCATACTTGCTTGTTGTAGATAATCCGCAAGCTTACCTAGAAATTGATTATAGGGCAGAATTGCCTCTGTCTCACAATTAAAAAAGTTGTTGTACCAAATGCTTACTAAAGCAAGTACAACAGGGATATTTTTTTCAAAATGAGACTCCTTGAAATGTAGATCCATTTCTCTTGCGCCACTTAAAAAGTCTTCAAAATTTTTAAATCCAATACAAATTGAGATAATTAAACCTACAGAGCCCCATAAAGAGAATCTTCCACCCACCCATTCAGGTATAGAAAGAATATTTTTAGATTCAATACCGAATTCTTTTGGATCTTCAGTATTATTTGAAACTGCAATGAAATGATCTTTAATTGATTCTTCATTTACATTATTAATAAACCATTTTCTGACTTTTTTGGCATTTTCAAGAGTTTCAATTGTTGTAAATGTTTTAGAAACAATTATAAACATTGTTGTCTCTGGATTAAGAGATTTCAGTAAATTTTCTGTATAGTCTGGGTCTATATTTGAAATGAAATAAGGTTTTATACCTTGTGAGTAAAAACTTAAAGCTTCAGTCACCATTTCTGGTCCAAGATGTGAACCACCTATACCTATATTTACAACATTCTCAATTTTTTTACCGGAATATCCACGTCTAACACCATTGTTAATCTCGTCTGAAATAGTTCTAATTTTTGATAAAGTATTTTTTACCTCCTCAGATATTTCGGTTGAGTCACTATTTTTAGATCTCAATGCTGTATGCAGAACAGACCTGTTTTCAGTTTCATTTATTGTAGAGCCATTAAAATACTTATCTATATTTTCTTTAAGGTCTGTTTCCTTACAAAGTTCAATTAATAAATCAAAAGCTTTTTTACTAATTCTATTTTTAGAAAAATCAATATATAAATCATTTAAACTAGCTGTAAAATTTTCAAGCCTGTTGTTTTCATTTTTAAAATAATCGTTGATATGTAAATTATTTTCTTGATTATAGACCTCCTTTAAGCTAGACCATGATTTTTGACTTGTTGGATTCTTTTTTGATAAAGGCATTATATGGAAGTTTTATTTTTTATCACAATTGAATCAAGCTGAGACTTAATTAGAACTATATCACTAAAGTACTTCTTTTTTAGTGATTCATTTATTGGTTTAGCTTCTGGGAGTTCTTGTTTAAATGGGTCAACTTCAACATCATTTTTTCTAAATCTATAACATACATGAGGACCAGAGGTATTTCCTGTCATTCCAACAAAACCGATAACATCTCCCTGCTCAACAAATTGTCCAACTTTGACATTTGCTTTTTGCATATGAAGATACTGAGTAGTGTATGTGTTGTTATGTTTAACTTTCACATACCTGCCATTAGCCCTTGTATAGCTTACTTCAGTAATAGTTCCATTAGCAGTTGATAAAATAGGAGTTCCAACAG
The DNA here is from genome assembly GCA_017856235.1 of Flavobacteriaceae bacterium. Classification (GTDB taxonomy): domain Bacteria; phylum Bacteroidota; class Bacteroidia; order Flavobacteriales; family Flavobacteriaceae; genus Marisimplicoccus. Next base: position 15,208 of record JAFMFH010000010.1, read on the forward strand.
GAGCCGCAAAGTCAGTTCCCCTGTGTGGTCTTACTCTGTTGCCATAATATGCAATTCTTCTTCTTAAATTATACCTTGATGAAATTCTACCAAACTTTATAGGTGATTGAAGAAAAGCTCTTCTTAAATTTTTACCATCTTGATCTAAATACTCAACAATTCCTTTAATAGAGTCCGTTTCATATTCAAATGCATACTGCTCTTTCCCTTTGTGAAGGAAATAGGCAGCCTTAATCTTAGTTATTGCTACTGGAATTGTGTCATCAATAAATGCTTGAGTATATATTACTTTGAATTTATCCCCTTTATCAAGTCTAAAAAAATCAATTGTCCAAGCATAAATATCAGATAAATAATAAGTCAATAATGGATCTTTACCTTGCTCTTCAAGAGTTAAATACAATGAATTATCAATAGTTCCTGCTGCAGATAAATCTTTATAGCTTCGAGGTTTTGAAAAAGTTTTACCGAATATACTATCTCTAAGTTGAATCAATGAATATCCTTCAATAGTTGGGTGATAAACGAATGCTTTGAGCTTTCTTATTGAATCATTTGTAAAAATTAACGTGTAGGGCTTACCTAACTGAAGTTTTCTAAAGCTAACTTCATCTTTTGTTTTCTCAATTGCTTGGTATATTTCTGGATAATCAATGCCCTGGTCTTCAAGTATGTCTCCAAATGTATCACCTCTTTTTACTTTTCTTTCTTCAAATACATATTTACTTTGATCATAGCCATATTTGTATCTTATAGGATCCTCCTCAATTTGTTTATTCTCTTCTGAGCTGCATGAAAATAAACTGGCAATAATTAATAATGTAAATAATTTCCTCATTAATCTTTAATTACAATTTCTAGAGGGTTTGCAATACCAGAAAATTTTTCTAAGTCAGCTTTTATTGAACCTACTAAAAGGTCTGCTTTAACTCTTATTGGAATTCTGTTTTTGTCATTTGTTAGCCAAATAGTAATACTTCCCTCGCCTTTAAAAATCCTACTCCTACTAGTTGTAGGCATAAACTTTAAGCATTCAATTTTACCAAATTTTGTATTTATTATATCCTTACCTAAATACTTTAAAGGTAATTCTCTATTTTTTGAATCATAGAACATATTAATTTTAAATGACTCTCCAACAACTACCTTTTCTTCAGAAAAATTTTTCCTTAAGTAATATAATGAAGAAATTAGGTCTTGAACATTTTCTTCAGTACTAATTGTCTTGACAGTTTGATTTTTTATATCGTTAACTGTAGCATTTTTAAGCTCTAAATTGAACTTTATTTCCAAATTTTTTGTGTACCCACCTTCATAAATGTTTCTTTTAAAAAAATATGGGGTCACAGATGTATCATCAAAGTAACTGCTGTAGTAATCTTCAACTTTAAAAAAAAGTCTTGCTAAACCAATAGTTTTACCATATCCTGATGCTAGTAAAAAGTCTCTACCATCTAATTTTTCATTAGTTAACTTGAGTGATGCATAGCTAGCATTGAAGATTCCATATTGCACAACATACTCTAGATTTTCCCCTGCTTTAAATGGCTTTGAATCAGAAAGGATATTCTGCCCAAAAGTTATATTTATGCTTAAGAAGAAGATTTGAAGATATAGGGCAACAATTTTTATCATTTCTTTTTTCAAAATTAACTAAAATTAATTTTTTAATTGATTAAATATTGACCTTCCTCTTGAGTTTCCTAAAAACGTAATTAAATCTTTTTCACTTGCACTTTTCAATCTTTTAAATGATTTATATTTCTTTAATAGTTTCTCTTTTAAAATTGGACCAACACCTTGAAGATTATCAATTTCTGATTTTAAGGCACTTTTACTTCTCCTATCCCTATGAAAGTTTATAGCAAACCTATGAGCTTCATTCCTTAATTGTTGAATTAACTTTAAAGTTTCAGATTTCTTGTCAATGTATAAAGGTAGCTTATCACCTGGTTTAAAAATTTCTTCAAGCTTTTTGGCAATACCTATTATAGATATTTCATTTTCTAAATTTAATTTTTTTAAAATGTTTAAACCTGATGATAACTGTCCTTTACCGCCGTCAACTATAATTAAATTTGGTAAAGATTGTTTCTCATTCACTAGTCTTTTAATTCTTCTATATACCACTTCTTCCATTGATGCAAAATCATCTGGACCTTTTACATTTTTTATTTTATAAATGCGATAATCCTTTTTGGACGGTTTACCATTCTTAAAAACTACACATGATGCAACTGGATTTGTTCCCATCAAATTTGAATTATCAAAACACTCAATATGAATAGGTTTTTCAGATAGGTTTAAATCCATTTTAGCTTGCTCCATTATTCTATTAACATGCGCCTCTGGATCTAAAATTTTAATTTGTTTTAATTTGTCAATTCTATAAAACTTTGCATTCCGCAATGATAGATCTACAAGACTTTTCTTCTCTCCCTTTTTAGGAACTTGAATTTTAATCTTCTCACCAAGATTTATTCTAAATGGCAAGTAAACTTCCTTAGAGCTAGATAAAAACCTCTCTCTTAATTCAATAATACTTAGCTGAAGTATTTGCTTATCAGACTCATTGAGTTTTTTCCTAATTTCTAAGGTATGTGACCTTACAATGGAGCCATATGATACTTGTATAAAATTAACATAAGCATAAGACTCATCAGATATTATAGTAAAGACATCTACATCACTAATTTTAGGACTCACTATAGTCGACCTAGATTGATAGTCTTTTAGTGATTCAAGTTTTTCTTTTATTTTTTGAGCTTTTTCGAATTCAAGATTATTTGAGAAATCAATCATTTTATCTTCTAGTCTCTCTAAAGATGCTTTAAAATCTCCTTTAATAATATCCCTTATACCCTTTAAGTTTTTTTCATAGTCATTAACCTTAACTTTTCCTACGCATGGACCTTCACAGTTTTCTAGATGATACTCTAAACATAACTTAAATTTTTTATTGTCTATGTTTTCCTTGGTTAGTTTATAGTTACATGTTCTAAGTGGATAAATCTCCTTAATTATCTCAAGTAGAGTAATTACAGTCTTAACATTTCTATAAGGGCCATAATACTCCGATCCATCACGAATAGCTTTTCTTGTATAAAAAACCCTAGGAAAGGGCTCTCTTTTTATGCATAACCAAGGGTATGATTTATCATCTTTAAGAAGAACGTTATACTTTGGTTTATATTTCTTTATTAAATTATTTTCAAGTAGAAGGGCATCCATTTCAGTGTCAACAATTATCCTCTCAATTTTATCAATACTTTTTACAAGAAGCCTTAGCTTATTGGTATCATGTGATTTGGTGAAATAAGATGAAACTCTTTTCTTGAGATTTTTAGCTTTACCTATATATATTATTTCATTGTCCTTATCAAAGAATTGATAAACTCCTGGTTCTTCAGGTAGAGACCTAGCTTTTATATATACATTACTTTCTTTCACTCTAACAAAATTAAGTCTATTTTTAGTTTAAATAATATTAAGTGATAACTGCAAAGAAAACTTTTTTAAGATCTCAATACAAAAACAAAAGACTTTCCTTAACAAAGCAAGAAGTTGATTATCTAAGTCAGAGAGTTTCTAAACAATTAAAAAAACTAGACATCTGGAAATTACAGAACTATCATATTTTTATTTCAATTGAAAAAAATAATGAATTAGACACCTCATTAATCATTAATAAATTAAAGTCAGAACAAAAAAGCATTATAGTTCCTAAAATTTCAAATAATGAACTTTTTCATGTTGAAATAAATGAAAAAACTGAATTTAGTATAAATGAGTATGGCATTAGAGAGCCTAATAATGGAAATTATTTTAAAATTGAGAATTTAGACATAGTATTTATACCTCTACTAGTATTTGATTTACAAGGTCATAGAGTAGGTTATGGGAAAGGTTATTATGATAGATTCCTTAAATTAACTAATAGTAATACATTAAAAATAGGACTTTCATTATTTGATCCAATATATCAAATCGAGGATATTAATAATAATGACATTAAACTAGATTATTGCATCACCCCAACAAATGTCCATAAGTTTAACAAACTCTAGACCTTTTTATTAAAGATTAACAATAAAAGAACTCCTGTACTTATATATGAGTCTGCAAAATTGAAAACATATTCAAAAAATGTATATTCTTGACCACCAATTAAAGGAAACCACTCTGGCCAAACCCAGGTTGCCAAAGGAAATTGGATCATATCAACTACACTTCCATAAAAGAGAGGTGCATAGCCTACTTCAGGAAATAAGGTTGCAACCTGACCGTAGCTTGATGAAAAAATAACACCATAAAACACTGAGTCAATAAGGTTACCTACTGCACCAGCTAAAATTAAACAAAGACAAAAAATAAATAATTGAGAAGCCTTCTTCTTAATCATACTTCTTAACCAAAAAACTAAACCAATACAAGCAATAATTCTAAATGATGTTAGGATTAATTTTGCAGTATTATCGTTCAGAAATGGAAAAAATGTATTCAATTTAGCACCCATAGCCATACCTTTATTTTCAATAAATAAGAGCTTAAAAAATCCAATGTCAATTATAGGAAGCTCATTAAAAATAGTGAGAGGATAATTTAATTTAATATAAAATTTAACTACTTGATCTAAAAATATTAATGCTAAAATTAGTACTAAAGATTTTTTAGCGTCAATGTTTTTAACAAAAGGAATCAAGTTTTTAATATTTAGTTTTGGATATTTTTTGCCTCAATACTAAGTGTTGCGTGAGGAACTATTTCAAGCCTTTTCTTATCTATTAACTTTCCAGTAACCCTACAAACACCATATGTTTTATTTTCAATTCTCACAAGGGCATTCTTTAAATCTCTGATAAATTTTTCTTGTCTTAATGCTAGCTGAGTATTAGCTTCTTTTGACATTGTTTCTGATCCTTCTTCAAATGATTTAAAAGTAGGAGATGTATCGTCAGTTCCATTATTGCCATCATTCATGTATGCACTCTTCAATAAAGCTAGATCAGATTTTGCCTTTTCAATTTTTTGATTAATTATTTTTCTGAAGCTTTCTAATTCTTTATCTGAATATCTATTTCTTGAACTTTCACTCATTTTTTAAATTTTATTTATAGTTATAACAGTTTTAATATCATCAAACTCTAAAGTTTCTCCTTCATCATTAAAATTCTCGCTAAAATATAATTTATTTGCCAATGTTTCACCTTTGATATAATCTAAATTTGACTTAATCGCATTTGCCAATTTCTCAGACTTTTTGATGTTAATCTCAATTTTGTCGGTTACTTCTAGATCCTTACTTTTTCTTATATTTTGAATCCTATTGACAAGCTCTCTAGCAATACCTTCATTTAAAAGATTTTGATCGAGTTTAAGGTCTAAAGCAATTGTAGTTCCATCACCACTTGCAACTGATAATCCCTCAATATCCTTATAGTTTATTTCAACATCTCCTAAATCAATTGAAACATCAGTTTCTTTAATCCTAAAATTTGCTTTTCCATTACTTTCTAAATCCTCAATTTCTTTTTGAGAGAAGCCTTTAATTATATTGGCAACATCATTAATTATTGAACCATATCTTGGCCCCAGAATTTTGAAGTTAGGAATTAGTTCCTTAATAAGTAGTGAATCTTTACTATTTAAAAATTCAATAGATTTTACATTAATTTCAGACAAAATTTGATCCTTAGCATTTTCAATTTCATTTTTTTCATTTTTATCCTTTACAGGGATAATTATCTTACTAAGTGGCTGCCTTACTTTTAGCTTTTCTTTTTTTCTAATTGATAGAGCAAGTGAACAAATATTCCTTACCTTATTTATTTTATTTTCTAATTCTGGATTTATAAAATCTTCATCTGAAATAGGAAATTCAGATAAATGAACTGATTCATAGTACTCTTTTTTTGTAACGGTGTTAAGACACTGATAAATATATTCTGAGTAAAAAGGAGCAATTGGAGAAATAAGTTTACTAATAGAGGATAAACACTCATAAAGAGTCTGATAAGCTGAAATTTTATCATCATTATACTCGCCCTTCCAAAATCTTCTTCTTGATAATCTAACGTACCAATTACTTAGTTTTTCTTGAATAAAGTCACTAATTTCTCTTGAAGCAGGGGTCAGCTCATATTCATTGAAGTAATTATCTACTTTTTTTATTAAAGAATTCAATTCTGAGATTATCCATTGATCTAATTCTGACCTTTTTTCAAGCTCTATAAAATCCTCTTTATATGAAAATTTATCAATATTTGCATAAAGACTAAAAAAACTGTATACATTATGTAATGTCCCAAAAAGTTTTCTTTTAACTTCAGCTACACCCTCCTGATCAAATTTTAAATTATCCCATGGATTGGAGTTTGAAATCATATACCATCTAACGGAATCAGCCCCATATTCTTCTATCATTTTAAATGGGTTTACGGTATTGCCAAGTCTCTTAGACATTTTTTGTCCATTTTTATCAAGAACTAAACCATTTGATACAACGTTTTTATATGATATTGAGTCAAAAACTAAAGTTGATATTGCATGAAGTGTATAAAACCATCCTCTTGTTTGATCAACACCTTCCGCAATAAAATCTGCAGGAAAATTAATGTTATCATCAATTAAATCTTTGTTCTCAAAAGGGTAATGAAATTGGGCATAGGGCATAGAGCCTGAATCAAACCAAACATCAATAATATCTTTTTCCCTTTTCATGGGTTTCCCTTTACTTGATGTAAGGATTATATCATCAACAGTATCTTTATGAAGATCAATATTTAAATAATTCTTATCTGACATATTACCAACAACAAAATCAAAATAAGGATTAGATAACATATGGCCACGTTTAACCGAAACTTCAATTTCGTTAATAAGTTCTTCTGCTGAACCAATAACTTTAACTTCTTCATTTTCTTCATCTGTCCATATAGGTAGAGGAATTCCCCAAAATCTTGATCTTGAAAGGTTCCAATCATTAGCAGACTTTAACCAGTTACCAAATCTACCCTCACCAGTTGACTTAGGTTTCCAATTAATTTCCTTATTTAATTCAAACATTCTGTTTGATAAGCTATCCATTTTTATAAACCAAGATTCCATAGGATAGTAGAGGACTGGCTTGTCAGTTCTCCAACAATGAGGATAGGAATGTGAGTACTTCTCTACCTTGAATGCACGATTTATTTCTTTAAGCCTAATGGCTATTTCAACATCAACAGACTTTTCAGGAATAGAATCTGACTCATAATACTCGTTTTTTACATATTTACCACTTATTAAACCAATACCGTCAATAAATTTTCCTTTAAGATCAACGAGTGGAACTTTAACACCATTTTTATCTATAACTAGTAATGGTGGAACTTCAGGTTTTGCAGATTTTGCAGCCTTATAGTCATCTGCTCCAAATGTTGGAGCTGTATGAACAATCCCTGTTCCGCTATCAGTAGTTACAAAATCTCCAATTATTACTCTAAATGCATTCTCTGGATTATCCAATGGTAGAGGAGATTCGTCCCAAATTCTTTCATACTTTATGTTTTCTAAATTTTTGCCAGGCACTTCATGGCATATTAAATAAGGTATATTAGTCTTTTTATTATCAAATGAAGCTAATTCTTTCTCACTTTTTACCTCATAAAAAATCTTAGAAAAAATTTTATCAATTAGTTTAGTAGCTATTACAACAGTTATTAATTTTTTAGTGTATTGATTATATGTTTTAACAAAAGAGTATTGAATCTTTTCACCGATAGTTAAAGCTGTATTTGATGGAAGTGTCCATGGTGTTGTTGTCCAAGCAAGAAAATAAAATGGATAGAAATTAATTAATTCATCTGGTAGTCCTTCTTTTAAAGATTTAAATTGAGCCACAACAGATGTGTCACTAATATCTCTATATGCACCAGGCTGATTAAGTTCATGTGAGCTTAGACCGGAACCCGCGGCAGGTGAGTAGGGCTGAACAGTATAGCCTTTGTATATCAAATTCTTATCATAAATATTTTTTATAATCCACCATACGGATTCCATGTATTTAGATTCAAATGTCACATAAGGATCAGACATATCAATCCAATAACCCATCTCTTTAGTTAATGATTCCCAGTCAGAAGTATATTTCATAACCGCTTCCTTACATGCAGCATTATAATCTGATACACTAATCTTATTACCAATATCATCCTTTGAAATTCCTAATTCCTTCTCTACACCTAATTCAACAGGAAGTCCGTGGGTATCCCACCCAGCTTTTCTCTTAACGTTAAACCCTTTGATAGTCTTATATCTACAAAAGGCATCTTTTATAGTTCTAGCCAATACATGGTGAATTCCAGGTTTACCATTTGCAGAAGGAGGACCTTCAAAGAACACAAAACTCTCTCCATTATCTCTGTTTGATGATTTGATAAAAACATCATTTTTAACCCAGAAGTCTTCAATCTCTTTTGCAATTGAATTAAGTGAAAAATTTTTCGATTCTTTAAATCCCATTAATCCTTGAATTAAAGGCGAAATTAATGATTTTAGATCAAAATAAAGTTAATTAGCTGCTTTATAATTTAAGATTTAAACCTGCTTGGAAAGATCTACCAGGTGCAGAAATTCCAGAAGCAAATGTTCTATAATGAATATCAAAAATATTCGTAATACCAAGTCTCAATGTAGAATTTGATGATATTTTTTTGCTTGCATAAATTGAAAAATCTGACCACTTTGGTGTTCCTAGGAAATTTTTTAACCCATTTTGATCAATTAAATAAGGAGTTTCATCAAGGCCATCTTCTCCACCTATACTATATTCTGAAGGATCTTTTGAGTCACTATATTTGTATATGGCCCTAATTGCTAGATCATTTTTAATATAATCTAATGAAAATGATCCAAATAAAGGAGAGATTGAAGGAAGGGGACCATATATTTCATTTTTATCCCCTTTAGTATAGGTTAAGCTGTAATTAATTTTTAAACTTCTACTTAAATTATTAGACCCATCAATTGAAAATCCATGAATAAATCTATTACCTAAATTTTTATTAGCAACTGTAGTAACTTCCTCATTATTATAGATTATTGTAGATAGATTAGGAGTTGTAATATCAGAATAAACAATATATTCTGCTCTTCCAATATGTCTTGAAATTATTGTGCTAAATCCTCTAATTGATAGATAATTTTTGTTGTCAAGAGATTTATAATCAACTCCTAGGTCTAGATTATATGCATATTCTGGCTTTAAAAATGTATTAGGAACAACTAATAAACCATTATTTTCTCTAATCTTTCCAATATCATCAATATTTGGATTTCTAAAACCACTAGATAAAACTGTATTTATTTGAATTTTATTACTTGGCCTTAACTTCATTGATATTGTAGTTGTTAATGCCTCAGAATTTAAATTAACTTTTGATAATTGAGGGTTTACTGATATTACATCATTCCAACTTGCCTTTAGTTTTGTAAATGTTAGTCTTGTCCCAATATTGAAAGTGAAAAACTCACTCATATTCCATGACCAGTTTACGTAGGATGCAAAGCTTGTATATGAACTTCCATCGCTAGGATACCTGGTTGGTATTGCAAATTTTTTGCTTACACCTTTAACATTATTATTGTCAACATCCAAAATTCTGTCATATGCTTTAGAATAATTATGATTATATGTTGTCTCTATCCCATATGAAAATGTATGTCCATTATTGAAAGATGTGTCAAAGTCACCATTTAAGCTTAACACTTTTAAATCCTCAATTTGATGGGATCTATTTAATGAATTAAATTTTCTTTTAATTCTACTTTCATTAATTTTTTGGAATCCCAAAGTTATAACGCCTTTATCCATAAATTTATTTTTTGGATAAATTTTAAGACTTGGAGAAATCAATAATCTTTTTTGAGGTCCATAATACCATTCGCTAAATTTTAAAGAATCATCCTCTAGAATACTTAGTTGATCATACCTATCAATATCACTTGATTCAGAGAACTGAATATTTAAATTAAGAAGATTGTCACCTCCTAGTTTAAATAAAAATTTTTGAAATAAATCAACTTGACTATAACCGGTATTCTTTTGAATATTATTATCTAAGTTAATTGATGGCTCTGCATAAAACTTATATCTTGAATTTTTAGAAAAAATTGGAGTTAGTCCCCAGTCTGAATAACCATGATTTCTATTTTTCCCCATTTTAATATCACCATATTTAGAAATCGAAATTGAAGTTATACTGCCCCAATTATCAGAACTGTAATTAGTGTTGAAATTACTTGACAAACTATTGTTAGCTGAATTAAAGTTTGAGGTAAAGCTTGATGATATATTTTTAGAACTTTTTAGTATTGGATTCTTTGTATAGTAATGAATTACACCCCCCATTGCATCTGAGCCATAACCAACAGATGAAGATCCAAATATAACCTCTGCTCTTTCAATATTACTAGGATCTATTGTAATGGAATTCTGTAAATGACCAGATCTATAAATGGCATTATTCATTCTTACTCCATCAACAACTATCAAAACTCTATTAGCTTCAAAACCTCTTAAAATAGGACTTCCGCCTCCACCTTGGCTTTTTTGAATTCTAACTCCAGGGCTTAATTCAAGCATTTCTGCACCTGAGCTGGGGGATGAGATGAATAAATCCTCGAACTTTATGATTGAAACTTTTTCTGCAATTTGATTTACATTGGATGCAGATCTTGCAACTGATAAAATTACTTCATCAAGATTTTGAGTTTCTGGATCTAACAAAACTATACCTCCATCTTCAATATCATTTACATATAATTCTAACAAAGAGTATCCAAGTAATTTAAAATATATCTTTTTCTCATTAGCAAATAAGTCAAGATCAACATTTCCATTTAGGTCACTAATTGATGATATATCTCTTCTTTCATTAAACACAGCAACATCTGATAATAATTCATTTGTTTCACCATCCTTTAAAGTTACTTTTTGACTAAAAGAAACATGAGTAAACAAAAAAATTAGAATTATCTTCTTATAGATTTGTATTGAATTATTTGAAAATTTCACAAAAAACATCAATTGATTTAGGGGATTTGAACATTTGTAAATGTAAAGAATAATAGTCAATTATATAATTGAGTAATCTTATTCTAGAATCTTTATCTATACTCATATAATTTAAATCCTCAAATTTCATGCCTAATAACTGCTTGAATAATTTATAATCATCAAAGTCAATGAATTTAGATAAAGGTTTTATGGTAGAGCTGGATCCGGATTCAATATTAAAGAACTTATCATCTTCGCTAGTAATATTTGGATAAAACCCTATGTGTTTAGTAAGTTCAATTAAAAATTTAATGTGAAAATTACTACAAATCTCTTGAGCATCGAACCAGTTTAATGATTTGTCTAAAAAATTGAATAAATTTTGATTTTTATCACCTTCTTCTTTAAACACACTATTTAAAACCTCAGATAAAAAGACTATAACAGTACTTTTTTCTATGCTTGAATGTAAGCTTTTATAAAAATTTATAGGCTTTACTTCCTTAATGTAGCTTAATCTATCATCTTTACTTAAAGTATAGTTTATGCTTATGAAATTAAGTGGAAAAAAATATGCTTTGCTAAACTTAGGTTTTTTTGTTCCATAGACACCTTTTACCATAAAACTTTTTAAACCAATATCTTCAAGATAACATGATAAAATCATGCTAGTCTCTCCATTTTTGATAGATTTTACAACAAAACCTCTTGAATTGGGCATTCTAAACTACTCCTTGTGCGAGCATTGCATCAGCTACTTTAACAAAGCCTGCAATATTAGCCCCTTTTACATAATTTATCTCATCTTTTGAAGAACCATACTTAACACATGAAGTGTGTATATCAGACATTATTTCTTTTAATTTACCATCTACAACGTCTCGAGTCCATGTATACCTTAAGGAATTTTGAGCCATTTCTAACCCGGATACTGCAACTCCTCCAGCATTTGAAGCTTTACCAGGTGCATATAATACATTATTCTTAATGAATTGTTCAACAGCATCTGGAGTACATGGCATATTAGCCCCTTCGCCGACAGTATTACATCCGTTTTTTATAAGAGAAATTGCATCTTCTTTATCTAACTCATTTTGAGTAGCACATGGTATTGCTACATCACATTTAATATTCCATGGGGATTTATTTGGATGAAATTCTGCTTTAGGATATTTCCGTGTATACTCTGAGATTCTAACTCTTTTTTCATTTTTAAGTTCCATAATATAATGGAGCTTTTCAGAATCTATACCATCTTTATCATATATAAATCCAGATGAATCAGAAAGAGTTAAGACCTTAGCTTCCATATCAATACATTTTTCTGTAGCATATTGCGCTACATTTCCAGATCCAGATATGATAACTTTTTTACCTTTCATGCTCCTCCCTTTATTTTTTAACATTTCGTTAATGAAATAAACTACGCCATATCCTGTTGCTTCAGGCCTTATCAAGGAGCCACCCCATGACATTCCCTTTCCTGTTAGAACACCTGAAAATTCATTTTTTAATCTTTTATATTGGCCAAAAAGGTAACCGATTTCTCTTCCTCCAACTCCTATATCTCCAGCAGGTATATCTTTGTTAGGCCCTATGTGTCTGAATAGTTCGGTCATAAAACTCTGACAGAACCTCATAACCTCAGTATCAGATTTACCTTTTGGATCAAAATCTGAGCCACCTTTTCCACCTCCCATTGGAAGTGTAGTTAGGGCGTTTTTGAATACTTGTTCAAAAGCTAAAAATTTTAGTATGCTTAAATTAACAGATGGATGAAATCTTAAACCTCCTTTGTATGGACCTATAGCTGAGTTCATCTCAATTCTATATCCTCTGTTAACTTGAATTTCTTCTTTGTCATCTATCCATGCAACTCTAAAAGATACTACTCTTTCAGGTTCAACCATTCTAAGTAGAATGTTTTGACCATAATAAATATCTTGGGTAACAATGTAGGGGATAACAGTCTCTGCAACTTCAGTGACAGCCTGCATAAATTCAGGCTCATTTTGGTTTTTTTCACTTACTTGTGATAAAAATTGTTTTATTATTTTGTTCATTTCAATCACTTGGTTAACAAAGGTAGTACAAAAAAAGATAGAGCTCCAAAAATTAAAGTTATAATTGCTTGGCATGACCAAGCTAACCAACCATAAGTTAACCCAAGCTCTGTATTAATTCCAAAATTAACTAAGAATAAGGATATCGCAAGGGGGTAAACACCTAGCCCATGATTTGAAAGAGAAATACTAAATACACCAACAACAAATGCTGGAAAAATCAAACTAGAGTCTATGGCATTTAGCTCTGGAACTGAAAACTTGATCACCGAAAAAGCAAGTATATAACATGTCCAGATTAAGAATGAGGAAATAACAAATAAAATCATTTTTGATTTAAGCTTAGTTACTGATAATAACCCTTCTAAAATGGTATTAAAAAATCTTCTTATTTTATTTATTTTTTTTATTAAAATAATTAAGACAATTATAAAAAGTAAGATTACTAGACCAATAAATCCAATATTTTCATTTATATATAATAAAACCTCATCATCAAACAGTGATTCAATTATTAAATCATATTGAAGAATCGAAACAGATATTAATATTAATAAGGATATACAAACATCAACAACTCTCTCCGCAGCTATAGTTCCAAGTGTTTTGCCTAAAGGAATATTATTGTAACTACTAAGGACAGAGGCTCTAACAAATTCACCTGATCTCGCAATAGCCATATTTGATGTATAACACATAAATACGCTTGCAATACTAATTAATTTATTTGACCTATAACCTAATGAACGAGATAGTAGCTGCCACCTTAGCCCTCTTATCACATCTGCAGATGCTCCTAATAGCATTGCCGCCAAGACAAACTCAATTTTAGCAGAACCTATATAGTTATATATTAAAGATCTTTCATCAGGGTTAGTGAATTCAAAAGTTAAATAAATAAAGAATAAACCAACTATTATAGGAATTAATATTTTAAGTCTTTTTTTCAAGTTATTTAAGTGTCATATTGTCAATTATTCTTGTTTTGCCAACCCAGCATGCAACAAAAATTCTATCACCTTCGTCTTTTAAAAAGCTACTATATTTTGACAAATTATCAATCTCAAAATACTCAAGTTGACAGTTTTTCAAATTCTTTAAATCGTCTATTATATTATCAGGAATTTTGTAAATTTTGGTTTTTTTATAAATCTCCTTTACTTTTAGCATAAACTTATTTATTTGTCCGGCAATTAATCTTTCTTCTTCAGTCATATTTTTATTTCTTGAGCTCATTGCTAACCCATCAGGTTCTCTTATTGTTTCGCATGATATTATATTAACATTTATGCTAAGTTTTTTGATCATTATTTTTATAATACTAAGTTGTTGGAAATCTTTTTCCCCAAAATAAGCATTATCAGGACTGAATATATTAAACAGTTTTTCAACTATAGTAGCTACTCCATCAAAGTGTCCAGGCCTGAATTTACCCTCTAGAATTTTATCTAAATTATCTAAATCATATTTTTTAGAAATAACCTCTTGATAGAGATCTTTATCTGAGGGCGTGTAGATAAATATATCTTTATAATGTTTAAGCTTATCTAGGTCACGATCTAAATTTCTTGGATATTTCTTTAGGTCATTAATATCATTAAATTGGGTTGGGTTTACATAAATTGAGACAATTATTTGATCATTTTCAATTAAAGCTCTATCGACAAGGGAAAGATGACCTTTATGAAGAGATCCCATTGTAGGGATTAGTCCAACTAATTTACTTGAATCTAATGATTTTAAAAGCTCTTTATGGGATGAGAAAACCCTCAATTATGAGAAATTAAATTTAAAGATAGGCTTTTTATATAGTTACTCTTATAATTTTCGTAATTTTGCAATTCTATATCCAATTATTTAGATTTTGAAGTTACTGAAAGACAAAAAAATACTAGTCATTTCATCAGAGGTTGTTCCTTACCTTCCACAAACAGAAAAAGCAGTTAATTCATTTACTGTGTCTAGGAAAATTAATAATAATGGAGGTATGACGAGAATTTTTATGCCTAAATATGGAATTATTAACGATAGAAGGCACCAATTACATGAAGTTATAAGATTATCTGGCATGAATATGATTATTAATGATATATATATGCCTCTAATAATTAAAGTAGCATCAATACCTAAAGAAAGAATGCAAGTTTACTTTATTGACAATGAGGATTACTTCAAAAGAAAAGATCTTTTACTTGACAAAAACAAAAAATTATTAGAAAATAATGATGAGAGAATGATCTTTTTTACAAAAGGAGTAATTGAAACAGTAAAAAAGCTAAACTGGACTCCAGACATTATTCACCTTCATGGATGGTTTGCTTCATTGTTCCCTATATATCTTAAAAAATTATATAATGATGATCCTGTTTTTGAAAAAAGTAAGATAGTTTCATCATTATACTCAAAAGCTTTTGATGGAAGTTTATCTAAAAATTTAGCAAATAAAATTCAATTTGATGGAATAAATGATAATCTAGATTTAATCTCAACACCAAATTTTAATTCATTGTCTGATTTAATGATTAAATTCTCAGATTCAGTAATTTTTTCATCTGATAATATTGAAAATGATTTAAAATCTTTTGTTAAAAAATATTCAAAGGATTCACTTTCTTTTACAGATTCATCATCAGAAGAAAAATTAATGGATTTTTTATTAAAAAATATTGATTAATGTTTACAAAGAGAGTTAAGAAAATTCTTTTGAGCCTGCTGATTATATCTACTTCCTCTTGTAATAAGGACTATTATACTGTAGGTATAGAAATTTATGACAATCAGTTTGAAGACTTAAAGTCAAAATCATTTCCAGTATTTTCATACCAAGAGTATTTTGAAAAAGTTCAAACTAATTTAACTTCAAATGTCCATTTGGGGGTATATAATGATGATTTTTTTGGACAAATAAATTCGAGTTTTATATCACAGCTTGATGTCTCCTCACTGCAATCATTTGGTGCCTTTTCTCAAGATCAAGAGAATGAAGGAAGCACGGAAGATATAAGAGTAATTAATGAAGAAGAGCAAGTAACAGCCGTGTATTTAGATTTACCATTTTTTAATAATACTATCGACTCTGATAATGATGGGGTTATTGATCTTTATGATGCTGATCCTAACGACAGCTCAAGTGACTCTGATAATGATGGTCTATCGGATATTGTTGAGCTCCAATCTGGTACAAATCCCCTGAGTCAAGACACTGATAATGATGGTATTTTAGATCCTCAGGATACAGAAATAACTGGTTATAATCTTAATAGTCAAGTTTATGAAATTGATTCATTATTTGGAAATAGAAATGCAGAATTTAGACTCAAAGTTTATGAATTAACTTATTATTTAAATTCTTTAGATCCTTCTAACAATTTTGAATCTATCAAAGAGTATTTTTCTAATGATGATTTTTACGAAGAAGGTTTCTATGGTCGTGAATTTCATAACGATATTATAAGTCTTAATTTTGATGAAATTCCTGTTCTGTATTTTGAGGATGACCCTTTAACTGATGATGTAAATGAGCTAAATGAAGTTAACTATTTCGAGACTCCAAGAATAAGAGTTCCTCTTGAAAAGGAATTTTTTCAACGTGAAATATTAGATAAAGAAGGCACAGATGACCTCACTAATCAATTAAATTTTAATAATTATTTTAAAGGATTAATTATAAGGGCAGATAGTTTTTCAGATGATTTATACATGTTATTAGACATTTTAAATGCAAGAATAGTAATTGAATATAGCTATAACTATTATAATGGTAATGGAACAGATGATGTTTTAGATGATGTTATTGAGAGGAAGAAAAAGTCTACTGTAATACCTCTTGGAGGTGTTACTATAAATCTTTATAACCAAAACGGATATAATCAGGAAATTGTTAATGAAATAAATTCCTCCGCTGAAAGTATACCTTCTAAAATGATTTATTTGAATGGAACTAAGTTTTTTTCAAAATTGAAACTATTCTCAGAAGATAATTCTATCTCACCTGATTTAAATACTCTTAAATCAAAGAATATTTTAGTTAATGAGGCTAACCTAATGTTGTATATTGATGAAAATATACATAGATCTAAATATGAATATTTACCAAAAAGACTCTATTTATATTCATATGATGATGGAGAGCCAATAGAAGACTATCAAAAAGACTTCACAATTGATTACAATCAAGCTTCTGTAAATTCAAATAAATATTATTACGGCGGATTACTTCAATATGATTCAAATAATAAGCCAATTGGATACAAATTTAATGTAACTAATCATGTTTCTAATATCATTATACACGACTCTATTAACATAGATTTAGGATTAACACTTACATCTGATATTGAGAATAATTTTCTACGAAGCGGCTATCTTACTAGTTCTAAAAGACTAAGGATTCCTGATGCATCAGTATCCCTGCCTTTCCCAGTTGCTTTATTTGGATCAAATCCAAAACAACAAGATCTTTCTAAGAAGCTTAAATTAGAGATCTTATACACTGAATATTAGAATATATTATCGTTTATTAATATTACATAGATAATTTCTATAATGTGTTCTTAATAATCTTATATTATATAAAATAAAATTAATAAAAGATCCTATTTATAAGAAAAATCTATTAATATTAAAATCTAATCAGAAAAATCTATTTTCTTGCTTTTAGCTTGTTGATTAATTCAGGAATAATATCAAAAGCATCACCAACAACGCCATAATCTGCAGCCTTAAAAAATGGAGCTTCAGGATCACTATTAATTACCACTTTCACTTTTGATGAGTTTATTCCTGCAAGATGTTGAATTGCACCAGATATTCCAATGGCAATATACAGATTTGATGCAACAGGCTTTCCGGTTTGTCCTACATGCTCACTATGCGGTCTCCACCCCATATCAGAAACTGGTTTTGAGCATGCTGTTGCAGCTCCAAGAACTTCTGCTAATTCTTCAATCATATGCCAATGTTCAGGCCCTTTAAGACCCCTTCCAGCAGATACTACAATATCTGCATCTGCTATTGTCACTTTAGCGCTTTGTTTCTCAACATTTGATACCTTAAATGTAGAACTTACTTCATTGTAATCTATATTCTCTATAACTCCATCTCCATTATTCTCATTAATCTCGTATGAATTTGATGAGATACTTATGATTTTTAAATTGCCATTAATTTCTGTAGTAGAGAATGCTTTATTTGTGAAACAACTTCTTCTTACAATAAATGGATTTAAACTTTCTGGAAGTGCAACAACATTAGATATATATGAAGAATCAGTAATTCCTGCTAGATAGGCACCAAGATACTTTGCATCTGCAGATGAAGAAAGTATTACTACTGAAATATTTTCTTTTTCAATAACTTGAGATAACACATGTGAGTATGTCTTGGCAGTAAAATCCTTTAGGTTACTACTTTCAACATTAACTATTTTGTCTGCTCCATATTTATTTAATAATTCTATATCAGAACAATTAAAGCTTACACATATAAGTTTAGATCCTAATTCTTGCGATAGAGCTTTTCCATATGATGCAGTCTCAAATGATGACTTTTTTAATTTACCGTTTTCAGATTCTGAGTATACTAATACTGACATATTTCTAAATTACTTTTGCTTCATTTTCTAGTAAATCAATCAACTTATCAAGTTCATCAGGTTTTACCAATTTAACTTCACCTTTTTCCTTAGGTTTAAAGAACTTTTTATCATTAGCCCTACTATTTATGTTTTGAGCTTTAATTACATCTAATGGTTTTTGACGAGCCATCATGATACCTCTCATATTAGGAATAATTAGATCACTCTCCTCAACTAATCCTTTTTGAGCACCAATAACTAGAGGAAGATCACATTCACTAAATTCTGTTCCACCAGATATTTCCCTCGCACATTTTGCCTTTCCGGATTCAATTTCAAGACTCACGCAATTGGTGATAAAGTTATAATCTAAACAACCAGCTATCAGACCTGGAACTAGACCACCATTATAGTCTATTGATTCTCTACCACATATTATAATATCGTATTTAATACTCTCACAATGAGCAACAATTTCTTTAGCAACAGAATAAGCATCTTTTGCCTCACAATCAATTCTTATTGCTTTATCAGCTCCAATTGCAAGACATTTTCTTAAGATAGTATCTGCAGAGGAATCACCTACAGTAAGGACAGTAACTGATGCTTTATTGGAGTCTTTCATCCATACAGCTTTTGTTAAACCAAATTCATCATTTGGATTAATTATAAATTGAACTCCATTTTTATCAAATTTAGAGTCACTATCAGTAAAATTAATTTTTGATGTAGTATCAGGAACATTACTTATACAAACTAATATATTCATACTAATCAATATTTTAAATAATTTCTAAGACCTTGAGTAAATTCTCCTTTATCAATATTCTTTAATTTGATAATTCCTCGATTGTTGTTAATATTAGAAGATATCTTTCTTCTGTGAAGTTTTTCATATATATCAATACTAATCTTTTTTCTAGAATCTAGATTTTGAAATAGTTTAATACTACTAACCTTATTCTTCCAATTAGTTTCTACAGTACCTTCAAAAATCTTTGCTTTAGAACCACTTCCGTAACTAATAAACCCAATCTTCTTATTAGTAAATTCATTATCATTTGATAATGCTTCAACTAATGAGCTAATCAGTGACATAAAAATTGAGGCAGTATACATATTTCCAATCTCAGAAGATGCCTTTTCGCCAGGAGCAATCTTCTGGTTAATAAAATTTTTATAAATACTAGATTTTGAAACTTTTTTAATCCAATCTTTATCTCCCTCAGACTTTGGAACACCTACCTCCGAGTAAATAAGCTCAGAATCTCCATTTTCTTCCATCCATTCTATCCATTTATCAGTAATCATTCTTCTACCGTGGTATGCATATGGTAGATGAAAAATTATATTTTCCCATTCTTTTATAATATTTCTTTCATTTTGATTATTAAAATCTTCAATCGCTTCATAAACCCTTGCTTTATAACTCTCATTAGAAAACTGACCTTCAAAAATAGGCTCTTCTTTATAAACTTCGATAATATCATTTGTGTCAGACCAGAATTTTGACTGAGAATTTTCAAGTAAAACTTCCGCTTCTTCTTGGCTAACTTCTTTATTTAGAATTTTTGCTGCCTCTATTAAAATATTAGTTTTTTTATATTGTCTTCTAGGCTTAAAAAAGTCACCAATACCTTTTGTAGACACTCCCCATGAACCATTAAATGAAATAATGGATGGTTCTTCACAAATAAGCATTGATACTGAACCAGCACCTTGAGTATATTCTCCAGTTGAGTTAAGTTCGTATTTCGCTATATCTGACGCTATCACAACTGCTTTTCTGTTGTCACCATTTCTAACCCAATCGCAACAGTTTTGAAGTGCATCTACAGCTCCTGCACATGCAAATGTTAGGTCAACAATATCACAGTTCATAAAACATCTTTCCCCATATTTATCCTTAAAAACTTCTTCAAGTATTTCAACAACATACGATGATGTAGGTTTTGAGGAATCAACACCACTCTCTGTTCCTAAATATACTCTCCCTATATCTTTAGGATTAATATTATTTTCAGAAATCAATCTAAAGAGTGAGTTTGCTGCAATGGATGCAGAATCTTCGTCATAATCAGGAGTTGCCATTTTCTTTAGACCTAATCCATTTACGAGTTTTTCAGCGGAGATATTTCTTTTCTTGGCCAATTCCTCTATATCTACATAAAGAGATGGAACATAATATGATATAGAGTCAATACCTACTTTTTTCATTGCTAATGCTATGCTCCAAATATAGTTACATAAATGTTTATCCAAAAAAAAAGAGCAACCAAAGTTGCTCTTTTTAAGATAAAATTATGATTAATTAGAAGTTGAAAGTTACTTTACCAAGTACCCTTCTTCTAATTGTTGGAAAATTAGGGAATGTCTGATATGGTTTATCTGTAAGATTAGTAGCAGAGACATCAAGTCTAAAGTTTGGACTAAATCTATAACCTATACTTGCATCAATTAAATTTTTAGTTTCTACCATACCAGTCCAGAAAGCTTGAACTGATCTAAATTTATCATCATGTTGGAATGATACTGAGAAATTAAAACCAGATAGAGGAGTATAATCAGCACCTATTCTATACTTCCACATTGGAGCATTCAAATACGATGAATTAAGTAAATCATCATCATTATCTTCTCCTGGAATCCACTCATTTTGACTTAACCATGAAGCATTTGCCCATAGTCTTAAATCAGTATTTGCAAAGTAATCTATACTAAAATCACCTCCAAAGTGAGATCTTTTAGCATCTCCTTGATTAATATAACCAGCTGTTATATGAGTAATCCCATCTCCCTGAGGAACTCTATCAGACTCAACAGCACCTATAGCAGGAAATAGTGGACCTAACAGATCAACAAAACCTTGTCCTCCAGCTTGAAAGGCAGAATTTATTCCTCCTATTACTGGTGTAGCTTGTGCAGCTAGTGCAGCTGGAAGAGCAGCAGCAACAGCTGTAGCTACAGAAGGAGCAACGCCAGGAATACCAGTAGCAGGAATACCTAATGCAGCATATTGAGCTGATACAGCAGCTGTTACACCAGCAGTTACGGCTGGAGTTAAAGCAGCATTTACATATGCAGTAGCATCAGCAGCAACAGCATTTCCTAGGTCTCCTGGTATATTTGAACCAACTAGTGCATAAGTATCACCAATTGTATTAAAGTTTATAAAACCAGTATTAACATATGAGTAAATATCAGCACTAATTCTAAGTTTTTTTCCAACAAACGAAGTAACTCCAAATTCAAAATTCTCTACTGAACTAAATCTTCCAGTTTTTGTATCTCTGTTACCGGTAGTAGATTGTGAAGGATCAAAGAAATCATATGGTGATAAAATTCCTGATCCACCACTTGGCCCAGCATAACTAGCAAAAAAAGGAGTTAGTAATGGTTGTAAAGCAGGAACTTGTGCATACAAACCTGCAAGAGATGCACTTGCAACAAATCCATAAGGAATTGCCAATGGTAATCCACCAGCTGCAGCAGATACTGGAATATCAATTGGTATACCTGCAAGATCAATTACTTGATTTGATGGATCAGCAAATCGTTGAGGTGTACTCAGACCACTTAACCATCCACCAAGAACTCCAGGGGCTGCTGTAAAAACTGGGAAATCAATATACATTTGAAGTGCATTTGGACCAGACAAAGCTTTGTTATAAGCTAACCTCCAAGTAGTTGTTTCAGTGGGTTTATAAACAAGAGCAGCTCTAGGAGCAAATTCTCCAGTGCTTATAAAACTTGCCTGATCATATCTACCAGCTATTACTAAATCCATTTTATCTGAAAGGCTAAGAGTACCTTGACCGTAAAAACCATTAGTTATATAATCATCACTATCTTCATTTCTACCCCATAAAGTATATTCTGAGTCTGAGGCAGTATTTCTATAGTCATATCCTACTGTCCATTCTGAATCAAAAAGCCATGGCATATCAAAATTATACTGAATTTGTGCTTCAATACTTGTTCTCTTTGCAACCTGACGTAAACCTGTACCATACAAGAATGTCGGGTTATCTTCTTTACCTCCGTCATTATGATCTATAAATGCTTGAGCATACCAATTACCCATTGTTGCTTGAACTTGTCCCCAATATGTACTACCATCAGCATATGCAATACCAAGATCTTGAAAAAACAGACCACCACCATTACTCATTCCAGCACTAACCTGATAGTTAGTATAATCAGTTGGTCTCCATTCTAGAGTTGTGTCGAATGCAATATTGCTATAATCATCTATTAGGGCGTTTCCTCCACTAAAGTCATAAAGCACATCACCATTTACAGAAGCAACTGGATCAACCATCATGTCTTTAATAACAGGCTGTCTAATTACACTGTTAATTCCACCAATTTTAGGTGCTAATTCTGCTTCATTATCATATGTAAAATCATTACCAGAATTAATTCTACCGTTAATTTTCCATCCGAATGTATCATTATCATTTGCTCTAGCAATTCTAAATTCAGAACCAATAGTGTTTAATTCTCCTGCCCAAACAGAAGCAGAATTACCTTCGTAGTCGATTGGACTTTTACTTCTGAAGTGAACTACACCAGAAACTACACCAGGTCCGTATAAGACTCCCGCTGCACCTCTAACAACCTCAACAGAAGCAAGATCTAAATTAGATAGTCCTTGTTGGAAACTAAAGAAAGTACTAGCAGCTGGAGTTATTAAACCTCTGTTATCTCTCAATACATATGTAGATGTACCAAATGCTCCTGATCCAGCTCTCATTTCTAGATTCAAAGAGTTAGCAGTTTGTTGTTGTATTTGAACACCTGGAACAGACACAAGAACTCTAGTTGGCTCTGCT
>JAFMFH010000031.1 GCA_017856235.1 Flavobacteriaceae bacterium
GTGGAGCAGGAACAGGAAATTTAAGATTTGCTCCTTTAAATTCATGGCCTGATAATGGAAACTTAGATAAAGCAAGAAGATTAATGTGGCCTATAAAAAAGAAATATGGTAATAAAATAAGCTGGGCAGATTTATTTATTCTAGCAGGAAATATTGCTTATGAAAGTATGGGTCTGAAAACATTTGGATTTTCTTATGGGAGATCAGATATCTGGCACCCTGAAATTGATATATACTGGGGCCCGGAAGCGGAAATTATGGCTCCAAGTGAGAATAGATATGCAGACCTAGAAGACACATCTACATTAGAAACTCCATTAGGAGCTACTCATATGGGACTAATATATGTTAATCCAGAGGGAGTTAATGGAAAACCAGACCCCATGAAAACAGCATTACATGTAAGAGAAACTTTTGCAAGAATGGCTATGAATGATGAAGAGACTGCTGCGTTAACAGCTGGAGGACACACAGTAGGTAAGGCTCACGGAAATGGTGACGCTTCCAAACTTGGTAGAGAACCGGAAGGAGCAAATATTGAGGACCAAGGATTTGGATGGATAAATCCAACACTCGAGGAAAAAGGTCCAGTAACAAGTGGTCTGGAAGGAGCTTGGACTACAAATCCTACCAAATGGGATAATGGTTACTTTGAAATGTTGTTTAATCATGAGTGGGAACTACAAAAAAGCCCAGCCGGAGCATGGCAATGGGAACCTGTAAATATTTTGGAAGAGAATAAACCAATTGATGCTGCTAACCCTTCAATTAGAAAGAATCCAATTATGACTGATGCAGATATGGCAATGAAAATGGACCCTATTTACAGGGAAATTTGTCTAAAATTTAAAGACGATCAAGAATATTTTTCAGACACATTTGCAAGAGCATGGTTTAAGCTTACACACAGAGATATGGGGCCTAAGACTAGGTACATTGGTCCAAATTACCCTAAAGAAGATTTAATTTGGCAGGATCCAGTTCCATCTGGAAACAAAAACTATGATGAAAATGATATCAAGGCAAAAATTTCGAGCTCTGGATTATCAATTTCCGATAGAGTAACAATAGCTTGGGATAGTGCTAAAACTTTTAGAACTTCAGATTTAAGAGGGGGAGCCAATGGAGCAAGAATATCTCTATCACCACAAAAAGATTGGAGCGCGAATGAGCCTGACAGACTTTCTAAAACTTTATCAGTTTTAAAAACAATTGCTTCGGAAACAGGAGTAAGTTTAGCTGATATTATTGTTATAGCTGGTAATCTAGCAATAGAAGAAGCTGCAAAATCAGCAGGATATAGTGTAAAAATACCGCTAGTAAAAGGAAGGGGAGACGCCTCACAAGAAATGACAGATGTTAATTCATTTTCTCATCTTGAGCCAGTGGCTGATGCATTTAGAAACTGGTACAGCGGAAAATCTAAGTCCAGTCCTGAAGAATTAATGTTAGATCAAGCTCAGCTTCTTGGCCTAACAGCTCCTGAAATGACTGTTCTGATTGGAGGCATGAGAGTTCTTGGCGCCAATCATTTAAACAATAAAACAGGTGTTTTTACAGACAAAGAAGGCGCTTTAACTAATGATTTCTTTGTAAACCTTACCGACATGAATAACACATGGAATATTATTGAGGAAAACAAGTATGAGTTGAAGGACAGACAGTCTGGAGAGCTTAAATGGACAGCTTCATCTGTTGATTTAGTATTTGGATCAAATTCAATATTAAGATCTTATGCCGAGCTTTATGCTCAGGACGACAATAAAGAAAAATTTGTAAATGACTTTTCAAAAGTATGGACAAAAGTCATGAATGCAGATATTTTTTAAACTTTTTGATAAAAAACAGATCTAAATGGTACTACAAATAAGTTTTATTTGTTAATAGTTAATTGATTGTTTTGTATAAAGGCCTAGATCGTTATTAAATTCTGGGCCTTTTTTCATTGATTAATTTTTTATATTTAAGATTCTTTAAAATTATTCTTATGAAAAAATTACTATTTATTCTATTTGCACTAGCATCTTTTAATCTTAACTCACAAGAGCTAATTGTAATCTCAAATCTTGAAGGCTTAAACATGAAAGTTGGAGAAACTTTTGCCCCAACATCTTATGCTGAAACTTTAAATGGAGAAAAAACCTTATGTCAAGCGGTCATTTATTACAATAAAAAAGGTGTTTTTAGCACAGCTAAAGCAATTACGGTTAATAGGTCTGAAGGTACAATCAGGGCAAATGAGCCTGGAACCCATGAAATAGTTGCGCTTTGTATAGGACAAGAAGGGCAGAGACTTAGTAGAACTTTTCCAGTTCAAGTTGATTATCCAAAAGCTAAGGAAATTAATATAAAACTATCTTCACTTGTTGTGTATGAAAGTTCATTTATTCCTCTTGAGTTTGAAATTGTTGATGAGATGGGTTTTTCAAGAAAAAACGAATTTTTACAGTTAAGTAGTAATTCAAATAATATTGAGATAGATGCGTTTAACAATGTTAAGGCTGTTTCACCAGGTAAAGCAGTTTTAGAGGCATCTTTCGATGGTATATCTTCATCTGTTGAAATAGACGTTTTATCTAATCCGATTGAAAAGCTTGAGCTTAAGGCTAGTCTAGATGTAGCTAGAACAGGTGATGTAGTAAAATATGATGCTTTAGCATATGACAATCAAGGTAATAAGTTAGTTGGGCTGCCATTTACATACACATTTTATGGTAAAGCAATTGATAAATCAGATAATGCCTCAGGATTAATCATGAATGATGGAAGGTTTGTTGCAGAAGTAATAGGTGATTATATGATTACTGTAAGTCTTGGCACAAAGTCAACTTCTCGCCCGCTGAAAGTTGTAGGAAGGGGAATCGAGAGAGAGGTAGTAAAAGTGGGTCAAGGAATTGTGTCTGATAAGCATACTTCTGATTTTTGGGTTTTTGAAGGTGTGGATGGAAGAGATTATGCAGTAACAGGAACATGGGGAGCAGATGGAACTTCATTTTTTTGGGATGTTACTGACCCAGGAAATATTAAAAAAATAGATAGTGTTAAGGTGGATGCTAGAACTGTTAATGATGTAAAAGTTTCAAAGGATGGAAGAATTTCTGTAATAAGTAGAGAAGGTGCTTCTGATAGAAAAAATGGAATTATAATTTTAGATGTAACAAATCCATTTGACGTAAAAATTTTATCAGAGTATACAAAAAATTTGACAGGCGGTGTACATAATGTTTTTATTGATAATAATCATGTTTATGCGCTCAGTGGAAGTCAGCGTTACTATGTTATTAATATAGAGGATCCTAAAAATCCAGTAGAAGTTGGAATGTTTGAAATAGGCAAAGAAGGCCAATCAATACATGATGTTTGGATTGAAGATGGAATTGCATACTCTTCAAATTGGAGGGATGGAGTCTATCTTGTAGATGTAGGAAATGGAATTGCGGGAGGGTCGCCATCTAATCCAGTTGCTTTTGCAAATTATGATTATGCTTCCGGTGCTCATCATGCAACTTTTCCATTTAAAAGCAAATCAACAGGCAAGTTTTACACTGTTTTAGGAGATGAAATTTTTCCTGACGGAGTAGATGAGAATAATCCAAATATTACTGCAGGGTTTCTTCATTTTGTTGACTTCTCTGATTTAGACAATCCAGTTGAAGTTGCAAAATATGAACTACCTGGGCAAGGTTCTCATAATTACTGGATTGAGGATGATATTCTATATGTTGCGATGTATGGAGGAGGAGTAAGAATAGTAGATATTAGTGGAGAGCTTTTAGGAGATCTCTACAGACAAGGAAGAGAGATTGGTTATATAATGACCGGATCTCCTAATGGTTACATTCCAAATGCCACTATGTCATGGGGGGCACAATTGTATAAAGGGTATGTTTTCTATTCAGACTGGAACACAGGTCTAGGATCATCAAAAGTTTCTGAGCTTAAGCCGGACAATTCTAAAGCAAACCAGTATATTAATAGAACTCCTATAATTGATTAATGAAAAAAGTACTTCTGCTTACAATACTTTCTTTTTCATTTTGCTCAGCACAGAACTATTATTTTTATGTTGCAGCTGAGTCAGATGACACTGTCTCTTTAATCAAGTTTGATGGTAATCAGGCAGAAGAGCTTGAAAGAATTCCAGTAGGTATGATGAAAACAGAAATTGAAGGGCCTCATGGTCTTACAGTTGACCCAACTGGTGAATATTGGTATCTCTCTCTTGCACATGGTAATCCTTATGGATCACTTCTTAAATACTCAACTAAAACTAATAAGCTAGTTGATAAAACATTATTAGGATTATTTCCTGCTTCAATGCAGATTTCAGAACTTACAGGGCTTCTATATTGTGTTAATTTTAATTTGCATGGAGAGATGAAGCCTAGCTCAGTTTCAGTGGTTGATCCTGAAAGTATGACTGAAATTAAAAAAATTCAGACAGGTATTATGCCTCATGGATCCAGATTATCTCCTAGCGGAAGACATCAGTATTCTGTAGCTATGATGTCTGGCGAACTATTTGAAATTGATGCTTTGACTCTCGAGGTTAATAGAGTTTTGAGTTTGGACAAAAAAAAAATGAATCATCAAGGCATGATGCATCATTCTATAATTAAGCCAACATGGGTTATGCCTCATCCAAATGGAAAAAAACTTTATATTGCAGGCAACGGATCCAATGAAATCATTGAGGTTGACATTAATTATTGGAGCATCACAAACAGAATTGATACTGGGAAAGGGCCGTATAATGTTGATGTTTCTCCAAATGGAAAATATTTGATTGCAACATTAAAGGGTGAAGGAAAAACTGCAATTTGGGAGCTTGGTAAGAAAAGAAAATCTTTGATTTCAAACACTTCCAGCGTCTCACATGGAGTCGTTATATCTCCGGACAGTAAATATGCTTTTGTGTCTGTTGAGGGAAAAGGAGGAGAGCCAGGCCTTGTAGATGTAATAGATATTAAAAAGTCAAAAATTGTTAGTTCTGTTAATATAGGAAAACAGGCTGGCGGTATTGCCTTCTGGAAGCTTGAGCAATAATAATAAACATAGATGATTAATTCCTCACAAATAAGAGACTTTTTCCCTTCTATTGGAAGAGTTGATCATAATAACAATCAGATAATTTACCTAGATGGTCCTGGGGGAACACAAGTTCCAATTCAAGTAATTGAAGCCATTTCACAATATTACATTAAATCTAATGCTAACACTCATGGTGAGTTTATAACCAGCCAAGAGACTGATAAAGTTATGGATGATTTAAGGCTAAAAATGTCTGAATTTCTTGGATCAGACAGTCCAGATACAATTTCAATTGGTCAAAACATGACATCTTTAAATTATAGTCTTGCTAGAGCTTTAACTAAAAAATTTAATTCAGGAGATGAAGTTATTATAACTGAATTAGATCATGAGGCTAATAGGGGCCCTTGGAGAGTTCTTGAGGAAGTAGGTGTTAAACTGATTGAGGTATGCTTACTTCAAAACGGAGAACTTGATTATGAAGATTTTAGAAATAAAATTAATGATAAAACAGTTATGGTATGCATGGGGATGTCATCAAACGCTCTTGGAACGTTGAATGATTTTAAATTGGTTAAGTCTTTTCTTCCAGAAAACTGCTTATTCCTGCTTGACGCAGTTCACTATGCTCCTCATTTCTCAATTAATGTAAAAGAGCTTGGGTGTGATTTTCTCCTATGTTCTGCATATAAGTTTTATGGCCCACATGTTGGCTTTTTATATTCTAAACCAGGGTTGTTAGAACAACTAGAAACTGATCGTTTGGTGGTTCAAGATCAGAAGGCGCCATATATAATTGAGACGGGCACACTGAATCACGCTGCTTGTGCGGGAGTATCTGCCGCAATTGACTTTATTGCTAATATTGGAGAGGGTAGTTCATATAGGGGCAAATTAATAAATGCATTTTCAAAAATAAGCAGTCATGAATTCGAGCTTGCCAAACAGCTTTATGATTCGATAAACAATTTAGACAAAGTAAATGTTGTTGGCAAAGATTTTTTGGAAACTAAAAGAACACCAACAGTATCATTTATTCACTCTGATTTATCACCAAAAGAGGTTTGTAAAGCCCTTGCCTCAGAAAATATTTGTGCTTGGAATGGACACTTCTATGCTTTGAAAGCAATTCAAAAACTTCAGCTTGAGCACAGAGGTGGTGTAACAAGGCTTGGGGTTTCTATTTATAATACAAAGGAAGAGATTGAAAAAACAGTTTCAATCATTAAAAGTATTTAGCTTTTAATAATAATTACCTTAATCCAGATCAGATAAGTTGATTCCGATTATATCATCTAATATGGCATTAATCTTTTTAATTGTCTGTGGTTTTAGTAAGTCCATACTTTGGATATTCAGAAACAATATATCTTTATCTTTTATGGCACGTTTAACTTTATTAATCACCTTAAAATTACTTGTATCTGCTTTAACATTTATTTCTTCTAACATTGTTTTATTTGAGGTTACCACAAGATTTTTTTTAATTGAGTAGTGCCAAATTAAAGAGTAACACAGATATTGACTATGGTGTCTAAACCTAAATATTATTTGTTCACTTAACAAAGATTTATTTTTATTGAAATAATCTTTCAAAACCAATTTATTTAGTGCTCTTGGGGTGTGGTATGTTTTGAAATATCTTTTTTCAAACCCAGCTATCTTTGCACTTATTGCCTGAGCTCTATCAAACCCCCAGCTCTCAAGTTTATTTGGAAAAAAGAAATTCCTTATTCTTTTATACCATAGCTTATTAGGCTGTGTTTTCCACCTCCCCCTTACTATAGGCTTTCCATTAT
Organism: Flavobacteriaceae bacterium; assembly: GCA_017856235.1. GTDB lineage: Bacteria > Bacteroidota > Bacteroidia > Flavobacteriales > Flavobacteriaceae > Marisimplicoccus. The sequence continues at coordinate 6,831 of JAFMFH010000031.1, forward strand.
CAAACCAATCATCTTTTTTTGTTGGCTTAATTAAAAACATGTCATCATTAAAATATATAAAGTGTTCTGATAAACCTACTATGTTTTGAAGCATTGTTTCAATGGTACTCGCATTAAATGTTGGCAAAACGCTTAAGTGACCAGAAAAAATTTCTTTATGATCTACTATAAAAATTCGATCTTTATAAAAAGGTGACCAAGCCTTACTTTGTCTGAATATTTCTGGAGTTTGTTGATCAGTTACAATGTAAATGTTCCTAACGAAAGATGCAAACTTAAAAATAGATCTTACAACTATGCTAATTTCATTTACCTGATTAAACCTTGTCTTATTTGTTGACTCAAATTTGTTTTTTCCTTCAACAAACTTATTTTTTCTTAAAATAAATTTCTCGTCTTCTCCATCAACCCATATTATAACTGCATCTACATCCACGACCTAAACAAAATAAAAAAGTTTATCAATACTGATTTCAAGTGAAGAAGAAATCTTAAGCGCTACCTCAAGACCTGGAATGAATTTGTTTTTTTCTATTGAAATAATAGTCTGCCTACTAACACCAATCATTGAAGCTAATTCTTCCTGTGTTAAACCTCTACCTTTTCTATAATCTTTTACTCTATTAACTAGCATTTGTAAAATAAACCTTACAAACATAATACTTCTTTGTAAAATAAACTTTACAAATTACTCAAAACAAACTATGTCAAGCAAACTTTACAAAATATAAAATCACCGTTGTAAAACTTACTTTACATTATATTTGTTAAGTTAACTTTACTTTTTATAACCCTTAATATTTTAAAATATAATTAGTGCTTAAGCCTTTAGTTAAAGAAAGATGTTAAATAATAATTAAAACCTTAATGATTATACTATGTGAGTTTTCATTTTTCTAGTTTTGCGTAAATTTTAAAAAAATGAGAAAATTATTTACTTTATTAATTTTAATAGTATTAGCTTCTTGCAATACGAATCCAAATCAATCTAATATACAGCAAGCACAAGGTGTTGCAACTGCTGATAATATTTATAACATAGATACTAGTCAGAGCCAAATTATTTGGACTGGTAGAGAAGTATCGACAAGTTCTCACTATGGAACATTAGATTTTGTTTCTGGTAACTTTGAGATTTCTAATGGTTTAATTGTAAATGGAGAATTTATTGTTGATATGACTTCAATAAATAATCAAGACATGGAAGGAGATAGTAAAGAAAAGTTAGAAGGTCATTTAAAATCAGACGACTTTTTTTCTGTAGAATCTCATCCTTCAGCAGCTATATCAATTAACAGTTCTGAATTAATTTCAGATGGTAAATGGAAAGTATCGGGAAATTTATCTATCAAAGGGTTTACTCATCCAGTAGACTTTGAGATGGTTAGATCTGAGAATGGTTGGTCTGCAAACCTTGTATTTGATAGGTCAAAGTATGATGTAAGGTTTAGGTCAGGATCATTTTTTGAAAATCTTGGAGATAAACTTATATATGACGATATAGAATTATCTATTAACTTAACAACCTCATAACATGAGTTCCGAAAGACCAAAATGTGGATGTGGATACACGAAAGATCCAGATGGGTTCTGTGATGGGTCCCATAGAAATAAATAATGAGTAAAATTTTAGCTTTTGGCGCTTCCTCATCAAATAACTCAATAAACAAGAAACTTGCCTCTTTTGTAGCAAATAAAATAGCTCCTCAAGGGGCAATTCTTATTGATTTAAATGACTATGAAATGCCAATTTATAGTGATGATAGAAAAATAGTTGATGGTATTCCTGAAAAAGCATATGAATTTAAAAACCTTATCAAAGATTCAGACGGAATAGTAATATCACTTGCAGAACATAATGGATCATACACTGCAGCATTTAAAAACATTTATGATTGGATATCTGTAATTGAAGAAATTGTATGGAACTATAAACCTATTCTTCTTCTTTCAGCATCTAATGGCTTAAGAGGAGGGAAATCTGTAATGAGTGCGGCTTTGAAAAGATTTTCACTACAGAGTAAATTTGAAATACCAAATTTTTGTTTACCTAGTTTTAATGAAAACTTCTCAATTAATGATGGAGTTTTAGACAAAGCTCTTAATGCTAAGCTAGAAGAACAACTTGCAATTTTTAAATCTCAACTTAGCGAATCCCAGTAACTATTAGAGTTCCATTCCAATCACCATCTTTTCCATGACACCATGATTCAATTTTTTTGAATCCAGCTTCTTCAAACATAGATTTCCATTTATTTTCAGAAAAAAGTTTCATAATTGTTACACAACAATCTTGTTTCCATGTATGCGAGGGTTTATTTTCTTCGTAATGATCTATTCCCATTATTAATCTTCCACCTTCTTTTATCCAATTAGAATAGATATGTTTAAACAAGTGGTCTGGATTCTCAAAATAATAAAACACCTCCATAGAGTGAACAACATCGACTTTATCATCAGGAGACCATTTAAGTAGATCTTTACAGTAGTATTGATTTTTGGAATCAAGTTTTTTTGCTTTTTCAATCATATTTAAAGATCCATCAACACCAATAGCTCTTGTGCAATTTGAATAATTTGAAATATTTCTAACAACCCATCCATTGCCACACCCAGCATCTATAAATGAAAACGAATCTAAATCTTTAATAGAAAATTTAATCATATTTTCAACTGAGCTTGAATGATTCTTTTCCATTCCCTCATCTTTTCCACTTTCAACCCACTCACTAAATACTTTAATAGGACTTTGCATTATTCAACTTTTATTAATCTATGATTTAATTCATTATTACAAATATTGACAATATAAAGATTAGAATTGTTAAAGTCATCTATTTGACTATATACATCTTCACCAATAAGAGCATTAGCAAAGAAAGGAGTCGTATTGCTATGGCCAGCTATTAAAACTGATTCTCCCTTGTTAGTTGACATAAACTCTTCATATTCTATTTCAGACGGCACATACAATTTTATTTCTAATTTTTTTTCACTAGCTAATGGTTGAACTGTATTAATTGTCCTTTTATAATTAGTTGAATAGATTTTTGAAAGCTTGATATTTGAAAAATACTCTGACCATCTTAAAGCTCTTTCTTTACCTTTTTCATTTAAATCAGGATCTCTATCAGAACTATCAACTCTTATTTTTTCTGCATGACGAATAAGATAAAATGTAGAGCAATTATCATTTAGATTATTTGATAATATAAATAAAACAAGAAATAAAATTTTCACCTAGGCTAAAGAATTAATTTTCTTCTACTAATTGAATAAACTAGATACGCTATTATAATTATTAAAATTTCCCACACAAAAATATAATAAGGCCATTCTCCTATTACAAGAGGATTGTCTACTTCTGGAGGACTATTCACATACATGTAGTTGGATCCTAATAAAAAATTGATAGGCATTATAATTGCCATTAGAATATTAAGATTTATCCAAAGCCTAAACCAAGATAGTCTTGGAAGCTTCATATCAAGATGTAAAAACATAAAAATAGGTAAGGCTATAATAAGGCTATGAGAAACATAATAATTTAAAAAATACCTTAAAGTTCCATCAAAGTAATTCATTTGAGGAGTTAATATTGCCATTATACCTCCAATTATTCCTGTATAATAAACAAATCGAAAGAGCTTTTCTTTGTTTTTAATAAATGGAAGAAAACAACATATTAAAGATGATATTCCACAAAGTTGTAAAGGTAAATTATACTGAATATCCCATGTTCCAGATAAAGCATAGCCTACATTCTCAGCAATAAAATCAATAATTAATAACCCACCCATCACATAAGAGACCATTTTTTTTTGACTTTTATTTAAAAATCGAGCAATTAAAAGAGGAGTAGCTATAAAAACTAATGAGAATAGAGACCAAGTTATCCACTCTTGAGACATAAATTCTAGTAAGTAGATAGGTATTGGATTCTCTTGCATTCTAAACGGTTTTTCCCAAATGTAACTATTTAATATTAAAGGTAATAGTAGAAAGATTTTCTTAAAAGTTCTAAGCTTTGTGGAATAGCTATATTCGCATCTGCATTTCCTTCAAATTCTAAAGAAATATACCCCTTATAATTGTTGTTTCTCATTAATTCACCAATAGAAGGGTAGTCCATGTTTATTTCATTAAAAGCAGGCCATTTTGCTCCTCCATAATATGTTTTAGCTTGAATTAAACATGTATGCGGTGCGAGCTCTTTCAATTGCTCTTCTCTATTATCAAAAAAATTACCTGTATCTAGAGTGACACTAAGCCAAGGAGAGTTAATAGCATTTACAATTCTCATCACCCCTTTTGATGTCAATCCTAAACCCCAATGATTTTCTAGCCCCAGTACTACACCATTTTTTTCTGCTGTTGGAATACATTCTGCAATCGAATCTATAACCCATTTAAAACCATCTTCCTCAGTGTAACCTTCAATCACACTTTCTACACCTTTATTATCCATTAATACATCAAATTCTGATTTATCTCCAATGGGTTTTGTGGTTCCCCATCTTCCGGTATTAATTCTTATTGTAGGTATGCCAAGCGAGTGCGCAATTTCAATTTGATGTTTAGTTAAGTCTATATTTTCCTTTCTTTTTAAAGGATCTGGACTTACAAAGCTTTGATGAGTTGAAAGTCCCATAATGTCCAATCCAGCATCAAAAGCTTTTTTTTTAATTTTTTGTAAATAGCTGTTTTCTTCAGATTCCATTTGAATTAATAATAATTCAACACCATCAAAACCAAATTCTGAAGCCTTCTCAATACAGTATTCAATAGGAGTCTCTCTTCCATTAAATTGCCAAAACGAGTAGGTAGATACACCAATTGGATTTTTCTTTATTTTATTTGAAGATTCCGAATTACTTGATAAACTAGAGCATCCTGTCAAAGGCACACCTAGAGCAGCTGCGCCAATTGATTTTATAAGCGATCTTCTTTTCATAATTATTTGGTTTTACATTAATAACTATTATTTTTTTTTTAAATTTAGTTA
>JAFMFH010000032.1 GCA_017856235.1 Flavobacteriaceae bacterium
CCAAGTTTAGCAGTAGCAATTAGAAGACTTCACGATATAGGTAAAACAGGATGGTATTATTTACTTGCATTAATTCCAATAATCGGAGCGATATGGCTTATAGTTCTTTTTGCAACTGAAGGAGAACAAGGTGAAAATCAATTTGGACCAAATCCTAAGAATGATAATTTTGAAAACAGAGATTACTAAATCTTAAAAATTATGGAGCTGGATTTGGTATTTTCTCATTTACTAAATTGATCTCCGAAATAATTTCATCAGACAGTTTTATGTTAATACTATTTATGTTTTCTTTCAACTGATCCATTGATGTAGCCCCAATTATATTACTAGTAACAAATGGTCTATCATTAACAAATGCTAGGGACATTTCTGCTAAAGTCATATTATGCTTTTGTGATATTTCATAATACATATCAATCGCCTTAGCACAATTATCGTTGCTAAATCTTGCTAAATTCGGAAATAACTTAAGCCTGCTGTTTTCTGGCATTTTACCATTTCTATATTTTCCAGAAAGCACCCCAAACCCAAGAGGTGAATATGCTAACAACCCAACGTTTTCTCTTTTACATATTTCTGCATTACCAACTTCAAAAAGTCTATTTAAAAGGGAATATGGATTTTGAATAGTTATCATTTTAGGTAACCCAATTTTAGAGTATTCAATAAACTTCATGAACCCCCAAGGATTTTCATTTGATAAACCAACATGTCTTACTTTCCCCTCATCAACTAGTTTTTTTAGTTTCTCCAAAATCTCTTGAAAATTATCTTCCCATCCATCATTAGTATATGTAAAGCCTCTTTTTCCAAAAAAGTTTGTCATTCTTTCTGGCCAGTGAAGTTGATATAAATCCAAGTAATCAGTTTTAAGTCTTTTTAAACTTCCATTTATTGCATCTTCAATTGAGTCTCCTTTAAATCCTGTTTTTCTAATATGAGCTGTGTAATCTCCAGGTCCAGCAATTTTTGAAGCTAAAATGATTTTTTCTCTATTATTTCTTGATGATAACCAATTTCCAATTATTTTTTCAGTATCAGCATATCTCTCGGGGGTTGCAGGAACTGGGTATAATTCAGCAGTATCAAAAAAGTTTACTCCCTGGTCTAGACTGTAGTCCATTTGTTCAAAAGCTTCAGACTCAGAATTTTGTCTACCCCATGTCATAGTACCAAGACAAATTTTACTTACTTCAATATTGGTTCCAGGTAGTTTATTATATTCCATTATTTGTATTAATTAGTCTATTTTGATGAGAAGCTGCAAAATATAAAATTTTGTGTCGTTTCAAAAGGAGTTGTATGATTAATATATTCATAATCATTGATTGATAGTTTTCCATCACAAAACAATTTTTCTAGAGAGTCTTTATCATACTGAGAAATATTTAAACCACTACATTTTAATGGCCCTGATTTTGAGAAAGTTCCAACAACAAAATTTTTAGAAAATTCATTAACTATTTTGACATATCTTTTAATTTTAGTCTTTTCAGTCAAAAAATGAAATACAGCTCTATCATGCCAAAAAGAGTATTGAATTTTTGGATTAAAATCATTTATATCACTAACTATCCAATTTACATTATCAGAATCTTTTCCTAATCTATCTTTAACTCTATTAATAGCATTTATAGAAACATCAAGTACAGAGATATTTTGATATTCGTTCTTAATCAGATAGTCAACAAATTTACTCTCACCTCCACCAATATCAATTATAGGAGAGGACTTGTTTATATCAAGTTTCTCAAAAAACTTAATTGATGTAGCTGGCACTTCTTGTGTCCATGAAACTTCATTAGGACTCTTTTCTTTGTAAATTTTATCCCAATGAGATTTTGTAGACATGTTATAAATTTAAAAAAAGATATGATATAGTTTTTATTTAAATTTGATATATGTTTTCAATCAAAATAGATAACGATATAGTTAAAGAGATTAAAGAGATTGATATTTCAAAAATTATGCCTCATGAAAAGGTTTTGATAGATAAAAAAGAAGTCTTAAAAGGTAATTTAAAATATAAAGATGACCAACTCATAATCTCAACAATTTTGATATGCAGTCAGTCAAATATGATTATAGACGGTCATCATAGATATACTGCTTTAAAAGAGTTAGGGTTTATAAAAGCTCCAGTTACATTAGTTAATTATTTTACAGACAAAATAATTACTGATGAAAATGATAGCTTTTTAAAAAATGAAATTATATCAAATTCTAAAAAAGGAAACCTTTATGAGCCAAAGTCAACAAAACATTTAATCTTTTGTAATAACACGAAAAGTTGGCATCCAATTACTTTAATATCTTCTTGGTATCCTTTAAAAAAAATATAAGTTAATTGCCAATTCTAGAAAAAAGCCAGGCTTCTTGAGAATTTGGTTTCATTACAACAAGAGTCTCGTTGCCCAAGTAATATTCTAGAATATATTCTTCATTAGTATCACTTCTATAAACTAAAATTTTATTGTCAACAAATTCAACTTCACCTTCAGCAAGAACAGAAAACTTATCGCTTCTAGTAAAAGTATTATTTGTTTGAATTAATAAAACTTCACTTTCATTATTAAGCCAATAGCCGTAAATTTCATTAGGGTTATTATTTTCAGAATAAGAAAAAATATTCATAAAAAGAGTTAAAGAAAGATATATATAATTCATGGTTTTATTAGGGTTTTAATTTTGCTGCAAATTTAACTAATTATAAATATTTCTACAATGAAATTAATCTTAAATTATTGTTATAAATAGCTATTTTACATAATTTCATTTAATAAATAAATTTTTATGAACAAATTAAATCTGGGATTATTTATTTTACTTAGTATTTGTTGCTCAAAAGAACAAGAAAAAGTAGAAAATTTATATTTAGGAAAATTGGTAAAACAAGGAATTTGTATGAATTATGTAATTGAGGTTCTAGATGATGATTTTCCTCCAGAATTAATTGAAAGAATTTGGGTTGATGAGTTTTCTAAAATTGAGTATCAGAATGTTTTTTCTTTAGAAAGTGTTTGTGATTTTCCAGATACAGTTAAAGAAGGAGATTCTTTCAAATTTATTCTTGGAAATACTAATACTGATTTCTGTGCTGTCTGTGAAGCTTATACACCTGTTCCAAATAAGCGATTAAAAATTACTGTAGTTGACTAAATTTTACTTTTTTAAGATTATTTAACTTTTGAGAACTTTAATCCTGCATTCATTTCAAGCCTTTTTAAAATTTTATCACCCATTGCTATTGAAGGTGTTAATAATCCATAAGAATCGTTTAAGGAATCTTTTGCGAGACAAACAGCGCTTTCAGCTAACATTTTTGAAGTTGATCCGTATCCAGGATCTCTATCCCCAGTAACTTTATATATTGAAATAACGGATTCATTAATTACATAAAATTTAATATTAAAGAAGCCAGTTTCTCTTTCTTTTTCATTTGGGCCTTGACCAGGCTTAGGTGAAAAAATATTAAAAATACTCTTCATAATTGATCCCGGTTTTGCAGACAGAAAAATTAATGGTATAGAAACCAATATTCCCTTGATTCTTCCCATAAATCCATCTCCAGTCATTACCGCTTCGTCATATCTAAAATTTTTCCCATACTTGTAATTTGATAAGGCATTAGATCTCCTCACTATCTTTGTATTAATTCCAGCCATCAAAAATGGAGCAATCCATTTTTTTATTTTTTTATCAAAAACTACAGAGTTCAAATCTCTTTTATCAGGTCCATTTTTTTCTCCTTCAGGATTTAAACCATATGGATTAATTAAATCTTTTCTAATTTCTTTATTAATCGAAGCCTCGCTAATTATATTATTTATACTTGCATAAGTACCCCCACTATATCCTCCTTTAGCTCCAGTAACTCTCATGCAAATTTGTAAGTCTTTTTTTAAAATATCTTTATAGATGAAGTATACGCCCATATCTGAGGGTATTGAGTCAAACCCACAGCTATTAACAATTTTTACTTTGTTAGTCTCTGCTTTCGTATGATAAAAATCTATCATTTTTCTAATCCATTGAGATTCTCCTGCTAGATCACAATAATCTGTCCCCGATTCTACACAAGATTTTACAATTAAAGATCCATATTTTGAATACGGTCCAACAGTTGAACAAATAACTTTTGTTCTCATTGTAATTTTATTTAGTGATACCTCATCAAAACTATCTGCAATAAGAATTGGTATACTTGTGTCCAGATTATTATCTCTGATAGATGTTAATTTTGCTTTATCTCTTCCGGCTATTGCCCATTTTAAATCTTTGGAGTTATACTTTTGAAATAAATACTCTGCTACAAGCCTGCCAGTAAATCCTGAAGCCCCCCAGATTATAATATCAAATTCTCTTTTATCTAATGACATTTTTTATTTATTGGGGGTTAAATGAAACTTGGTTAAAATTAAAAGAATATTTAACTTCTAAAAATAAAATTTAACTAAATATTAAATATGACTGCTTCATCTCGGAGAATATTATCATATATATACTTTATAATTGCCATTATTGTTTTAATATCCATCACAAAGAGAGTTATTGGACCTCTAGATTATGATATCGTAATTATTAATGGAGAAGTATTCGATGGTTCAGGGACTGAATCCAGGATTCAAGATATTGGAATAATTGGAGATGAGATAATTAGGATTGGAAATATTGAATCAAATAATGCCTTAAAAATAATTGACGCTTCAGGTCTGGTAGTCTCACCTGGTTTTATTGACACACATGCTCACCTAGATCCAATGGATAATTTTATAAATCTCTCTGATGGTGAAAGCGCTGTAAGGCAGGGAGTAACTTCAAGTTTTGGAGGACCCGATGGAAGAGGGGTGCCATTAAAATATGGTTTTAAAGAGTTCTTAGACTCTATTGAAAAAGTTGGAGTTGGTATGAATGTTGGATTTTTAACTGGACATAATAAAATTAGAAGAGCAGTTATGAACCTAGAAAATAGGGAACCAACTGAAGATGAATTGAATGAAATGAAGTTACTAGCTATTAAGGCTATGGAGGAAGGCGCTTTTGGCATTTCTACTGGATTAAAATATCTGCCTGGAAATTTTTCTAAAGTTGAAGAAGTGATTCAAATTTCCAAAGAAATATCAAGAATGGGAGGGATATACACTACACACCTTAGAGATGAAGGACTAAAAATAATTGATGCTATTAACGAAGCAATTATAATTTCAAAAGAGGCTGATATAAATGTAGTTCTTACTCATCACAAGGTTATTGGAAAACCAATGTGGGGTAAAAGTGAAATGACACTTTCCTTAGTTGATTCAGCTAGACAAAAAGGAATTAAAATTATGACAGACCAGTATCCATATAGTGCAAGTCACACGGGTATAAATGTATTAATTCCTACATGGGCTAGAGCTGGTGGTAGTGAGGAATTTAAAAATAGAGTATCTGATGAAGAAACAAGAAAAAAAATTGAAGAAGAAATAGTCTTTAATATTTTAAATGATAGAGGAGGAAATGATTTAAATAGAGTTCAATTCTCAAGAGTAAGTTGGAATCCAAATCTTGAAGGAAGAACTCTTAAAGATTGGATATTAATGAAAGGTTTAGAACCCACTTTAGAAAATGGAGCTAAACTTGTAATTGAAGCTGAATTAAATGGAGGAGCAGGATGCATTTTTCATGCAATGGATGAATTAGATGTAAAAAAAATAATGAAGTATCCATATACAATGATTGCTTCAGATGGTAGATTATCTGAGCCAGGAGTTGGACATCCACATCCAAGAGCTTATGGCACTTTTCCCAGAGTTTTAGGAAAGTACGTAAGAGAAGACAAAGTTCTTGAATTAAGTGAAGCTATATATAAAATGACTCATCTTCCTGCAATCACTTTTGGAATTAATGATAGGGGATTGATAAAAAAAGGTATGAAAGCAGATATTACGATTTTCGATAAAAACACAGTAAAAGATAATGCTACTTTTACATTACCTCATCAGTATCCAGATGGAATTAGGTACGTAATAGTAAATGGAAAATTAGCAGTAGATGATTTTAATTTTATGGGTCTTAAGGCTGGTAAAGTTTTAAGAAAAAATTTAAATCCTTAACTAGGAACCCACTCATAAAAATTAGACAATTCATTTATTTTAAAACCTGTTTTTGGGTATAAATTATTTCCTATTTTATTTGACTTCTCAGTTTCAAGCATCATCCCGCACGCATTTGACTCTTTGACAAGTTCTTTTGCTTTATCAATTAGTAGTTTTGAATATCCCTTACCTCTGTATTTACTATCAACAAACAAATCATTTAAAAGCCAATATTTACTGACTCTAGTAGATGAAAAAAGGGGATATAATTGCACAAAACCTGTTAGTATATTATTGACTTCACAGATAAATAGTTTAGAGTCTTTATTGCTAAGTCGACTCTCTAGAAAATTTTTTGAAATAATAATATTTGATTCTTTTCCATAGAACATTCTATATGAATCAAATAGTATTGATAGTTGATCTAAGTCTAATTTTTTTGCTTCTCTAATATTCATTTATCTTTTATTTAGTTTTAAATTTAGAAAATCTTATGAGTAAGTTAAAGTCATATATTATTATAAGCTACATCTTAGGATTAGTTTTCTTTTTAATCCACAACTTTGACTTTGAATCATTTATTTTAATTGATCCTTTAATGCTTGTTTTAATTCTCAATATACCTTCTTTTATAATTGGCTATTTATTTTACTTAATTAGAAAAAAATTGTTTTGGATTTTCTACACTCTAATTTTTATAATAATAACTTTCTTAATATCTGCTTGGTCTATAATTGAAATATACACCGTAGGAGATTGGGGTAAAATATTATAGATTAATCTAATTCTTTAATTATAATATTTTTAAACTCAATCGGATGACCTTCAGATTGAAGAGATATATAGCCCTCTTTTAAAGGTTGTCCTAATTTATTAGAGAAGTTATCAGATAAGTATGTTCCTCCAAAACGAATATTAGAATATGTCATCACTGTGTCTTTATCAATTATATGGTGAACAATAGAATCTGAATAAACAAGGAACTCAACACTAACCCATTCTTCAGTGTGAATTGTTTTTGAGGTTGAGTTAACACAGTGCTGCATAGCTTGAGTTCCATTTATATCTACCTCAGTTCCTGGAGAACACATATTAAGGGTCGGTCTATCATTTATACCAGAGCCTCCAAGAAATTGTCCTTCTATACTTACAGGAAATCCTTGATCTAAAAACATTTGATTTGGATGTTCAGAATGAAGCATAACACCACTGTTTTTATAGTTCCATGCATCATTCTCGTTTTTAGACGAATTAACATGCTCGCCATAAAATCTATAATCAAGTTTTAGATGATAATTTTTAAATTTCTTATTAGTGTAGAAGATATGTCCAAACTTTTCATCAAATGAATCATAATCTTCATATGTTACTTTTATAGTTTTATCACCAACTCTAAAAGTATTTCTATAATTATTATTTAATTCATACCCAGCTATTTTAATTTCCCATCCATCTAAACTTTCACCATTAAATAAACTGATCCATTTATTAGAATCATTATTAGATTCACAGGATATAAATATTAGAAAAACTAGAATTGCTTTTAATATTTTTAATTGTGACATTAACCTAAATTAATTAGTTTTTTCTTTTAAACCAAATTGTTGTTATTAACAACTATCGGAAGTATACCTTAGATGATTATTATAGTTTAAGCATTTGCTAATCGAACCATAATATAAACTTTAGCAAACATAATTATTAGAAATATCACAAAAAGAATTTCGGGAAAATATTTTTTGGAGATTTTGTTGTACTTTAACACAATGCAAATTTAGATTTTAGTTTATTATTAAATCTAAAATTTTTGTTAATTATATCATGTAATCTTTAAATTTTCTTCTTTATAAATAATTTTATTTTATGAATAGATATGGTCAAATTAGAGATATGCTTTTAGGCGACATAACTGCATTTATATTTATTTTCGGAATTATAGTAACCATGCTTGTAGTTATGTCATTTTTTTTATCTAAAAAAGAAAAAATTAGCGACGAAAAAGATTATTATGATCGTTTCAGTTCACAACCAAATAAAAAAATATGAAAAAACTTACTATAATTTCTTTGATCTTGTTTTCAACAAGTATTTATTCTCAAGCACACATTGGTGCCATGGGAGGCTACAACTTGGAATCTGAAAAAACCCAAGTTGGAATTGGATTAAACTATATGTTACTTCCTAAAGTATCAGTTGGAGCAATGGCTATGATAACGCCATTTGATGATGAAAGTAGTGATTACATGATAATGTACAATGCAAAATATAAACTTGGTAATTTTTATCTAGTGGGGGGGTTAATGGATATGAAAATGGGTGATAAACCTAACATGTCAATGTCAATGTCAATGAACATGGATATGGATGGGACTGAACCCTATTTTGGTTTAGAATATAAACCTTTCAAAAATAAAATGTTAAAGATCTATTATAACCATTCAGATATGATGAAATCAATAGGTATAATGATGCCAATATTTAATCTTGGAAAGAAAATGGATCATACTATGCATGTCGATCATTAAATGAAAAAATCTTAATTATAAAATGGGTAAAATCAATGGTTTTACCCATTTTTTTTTTAATACATTTAATATCTTAGACATTCCAATTAACAAAATTATGAGAAAATTACTACTACTTTTAATTTCTGTCATACTTGTATCATGTCAAACTTCAAACTCAGAGATTGATGTAAAGGTCAAAAATCTCTTATCACAAATGACACTTGAAGAAAAAATTGGCCAAATGAATCAGTATAATGGATTTTATAATGCTACTGGTCCAGCTCCTGTTGAAGGTGATCAAAAAGAAAAATATGATAATGTAAAAAAAGGTTTGGTTGGCTCGATGTTAAATGTAACAGGAGTTGATGAAGTTAGAGCATTTCAAAAATTAGCTGTTGAAGAATCCAGACTAGGGATTCCGATTATTTTTGGATTTGACGTTATCCATGGATATAAAACAATTTTCCCAATTCCACTTGCTGAGTCTGCAAGTTGGGATTTGGACATAATTGAAAAATCTGCTAAAATGAGTGCAAAAGAAGCTTCTGCTGCTGGTTTAAATTGGACATTTGCTCCAATGGTAGATATAACAAGGGATGCTAGATGGGGAAGAGTAATGGAGGGAGCAGGAGAAGACCCTTATCTTGGGAGTTTGATTGCAGCTGCTAGGGTTAAAGGATTTCAAGGCACTGATCTTTCATCATATCAAACCATTGCCTCGACTGCTAAACATTTTGCAGCATACGGTTTTGCTGAATCTGGAAGAGATTACAATACAGTAGATATAGGAATAAATACTCTACACAATATTGTTCTTCCTCCTTTTAAAGCAGCAGTAGATGCTGGAGTTAAAACTTTTATGAATTCATTTAATGACTTAAATGGTATACCAGCAACAGCAGATAAATACCTTCAAAGGGAGATTTTAAAAGGTGACTGGGGTTTTGATGGTTTTATAGTTTCAGACTGGGGTTCATTAAGAGAAATGATTGATCACGGTTTTGCAAAAGATAGGAAACATGCAGGAGAACTAGCCCTAAATGGTGGCTCTGATATGGATATGGAATCATACATTTATCTCGAATATATTAAAGAACTTCTTGATGAAGGAAAAGTAAAAATGACTCAGATAGATGATGCGGTGGGTAGAATACTTAAAGTTAAATATGAGTTAGGTTTATTTGATGACCCATATAAATATTTGGATAATGAAAGAGAAATAAATGTAACAGGTTCGAAAGAAATTTTGGATGCTACCCTTGAAGTTGCAAAGCATTCTATAGTACTACTTAAAAATGAAGGAGATATTCTTCCCCTTAAGAAAAATGGTCAAAAAATTGCTTTAATTGGGCCTTTAGCAGATGATAAAAACAGTCCACTTGGTAACTGGAGAATAGCAGCAGAAAATAACTCTGCCGTTTCAGTATTAGAAGCTATGAGAGAATATAAAGGCAACAGACTAACTCATGCAATGGGAGTTAAACTTGTCAATAAAATTCCTGATGGATTCCATGAAGAAGTTTCAATTAACGAAACTGATAAAACAGGAATCTTAAACGCTCAAAGAGTTGCAAGAGATGCAGATGTTGTTGTTATGGTTCTTGGAGAATATGGATTTCAGTCTGGTGAGGGTAGGAGTAGAACAAATCTTGACTTACCTGGATTTCAACAAGAGCTTTTAGAACAAGTATACAAAGTCAATAAAAATATTGTATTAGTTCTTATGAATGGAAGACCTTTGGTGCTTAACTGGCATAACAATAACCTGCCCGCAATTGTTGAAGCATGGCACTTAGGTTCTTCAAGTGGTACTGCAATTGCTGAAGTTCTTTATGGTGATTTTAATCCTAGTGGTAAATTACCTATGTCTTTCCCTAGAAGTGTTGGACAAATGCCATTATATTATAACTATAAAAGTACAGGAAGGCCTGGAGCTGACGGAGAGGATGCGGGTAGTGTTTTCTGGTCTCACTATCAAGATGAGCTTAATTCACCATTATATCCATTCGGATATGGTTTAAGTTATACAGACTTCACAATTTCAGATATTTCTCTTAGCTCAAATGAGTTAAGTACTAATGAATCAATTACTGCGACTGTTTCAGTTTCTAATATTGGAGATGTAAAAGGTAGAGAAATCGTTCAACTTTATATTCAAGACAAATATGCTAGTTCTACAAGACCTGTAAGGGAATTAAAAGGATTTGAATTAGTTGATTTAGAACCTGGAGAAACTAAGACAGTTGAGTTCACGATAAATGAAAAATTACTAGAATTTTATAACGGATCAAATCAATGGACTGCAGAACCAGGGGAGTTCAATGTATTTATAGGAAATAGTTCAAAAACAAAGAACTCAACTAACTTCTATTTTAGATAATTTTACTAGTTTTTGTTAAATTTAAGAATGAAAAAAATACTTTTTTTAATAATTTTCATAACAGGTTGTGGGGGAGAAATCTATTATTTAGATAGCTATAACTACAATCAGTTAGGTGAATCACCCTATGAAACTAAACAGCTAGAATCTCCTGAACTAGAAGGAGCTTCAATTGAGGCATATGAATTCATAGCTAATGAAATAATATCTGCTTATTCAAGATCTTTAGCCTTGGACAATAATTTAGGTGGTGTAGACAACGAAATAAAAGCATTGGAGTTCTTGAATCAAGCTATGTATAATTTTGAAATATACACAGTCAACAGAGAAAGAATGAAAATTAATGTTACAGATAAGGAATTTGAAAGAAAATCAGAAATAAGAGATAGTATTCTAAACAAATCTAGAATCAAAAAAGAGGCTGAAAATTTAATTAACTTCGAATGAAAAAAGTTTTGAGATGATAATAAATTGGATTAAAAAACCCCAATTCTTGCTTCTAGAATTTCATTTGTAAAAGGTGTTTTGTTTACTATCTAATTTTTTGAGTTTGTCATTAAAATAATTTATGAACTTTACTTTAATTGATTATACTGCATTTGCACTTTGGATTTTTATTAGCATTGTTACTTCATACATTCTAGTTAGAAAGTATAAACTTTTTGGTGGAAATAAAAATGTTCAAAAAGCATTAACATGGGGATTAATCCTTGGACACCTTATTTACCTTGTTTGGAAATACATTTTTTTACTAATTTTTTAGACTTTCAATTAACACATATAATATTATTAGAGTATTTATTGACTTAGATTTCATAATTTAGTTTGGATGAAAG
>JAFMFH010000011.1 GCA_017856235.1 Flavobacteriaceae bacterium
GCCTTTGGTTCTTCTGAAGCTGGCTCTTCAGCCTTTGGTTCTTCTGAAGCTGGCTCTTCAGCCTTTGGTTCTTCTGAAGCTGGCTTCACAGGTATAGGTTGTTCTTTTTCAATTGGTTTTCCAGCAAGCCAATCATTAACTAGATCTTGAGGTAATATTTTTTCATCAAAGGAATAAGAATTAGAACCATCTTTTTTGATCATTCTAATTGCTTTAGTAAGTTTTTTCGAGCCAGTTTGTAAACTAGCAACAGCTTTTTTTGCCATTTTATTTAATTTCTTTGTGAACAGTCATCTTCTTCAAAATAGGATTGAATTTTTTAATTTCAAGTCTATCAGGAGAATTCTTTTTGTTTTTAGTAGTAACATATCTAGAGGTACCGGGCATACCAGAGTCTTTATGTTCTGTACACTCTAAAATTACCTGAACTCTATTACCTTTTTTTGCCATGATTACTTAATTTTTCCTTGTTTTCTTGCCTCTTTCAAGACTTCCGAAATACCCTTTTTATTAATAGTCTTTAAAGCAGATGCAGAGATTTTAAGTGTTATCCACTTATTCTCATCTGGAATAAAGAAACGTTTCTTAATTAGATTAACATCAAACCTTCTTCTAGTTCTATTAAGAGATTTTGAAACATTATTTCCAAACATTACTTTCTTTCCAGTAATTTCGCAAGTTTTAGACATGACGTACTAAATTTTATGACGTGCAAAACTAATATATTTAACTTTAATAAAAAAATAATTATTATATAATAATTTTGTCGTGGAACAGTTGAAATGAGATATTTTTGACTGACTTAATAAAATCTTCTCTTGATTGTTTTATATTAAATTTTTCACAGAAAATTTCATTTTCAGATGAAATAGCTATGAAGCAATCACCAACTTTTGATTTTTCTCCATCAGTTGATGGTCCTGCATTACCTGTAACAGAAATAGAATAGTCAGATTTAAATTGTTTTTTTACATTCTCAGCCATAATTATTGCAACTCTTTCACTTACAGAAGAGTATTTATCAAGATCATTTTCGTCAATATTTAATAATTTTTGTTTCGAATAAGAACTATAACTAACTATTGAACCAAGAAAAACTTTAGAAGCACCTGGAATCATTGTTAAAGAAGAGGACAAGGCTCCACCTGTACAACTTTCTGCAAATGAAATTGTTTTATTTGTTTTATCTAAAAAATTAAAAATTTCATTAACCATTGTCACTTAATTTTTAGTGAAAACATTTTTTTAGAATTTATAAAACCTTCTAAAAAATCCCCACTAATTACTTTGGAAACTCCTGATGGAGTTCCAGTAAAAATCAAATCACCAATCTTTAGCGTAAAATATTGAGAGACGTATGAAATAATCTCATCTATTTTCCAAAGCATATTGGAAGAATTACCTGATTGAACAATGCTGCTATTTTTTTTGAGCTCAAAATTTATATTTGAAATATCTTCAATTTCTTCAATATTAATAAAATCCCCAACCATACAAGAGTTATCAAAAGCCTTAGATTTTTCCCAAGGATGACCTTTTTCTTTTAGTTTATTCTGTATATCTCTAGCAGTAAAATCTATTCCTAAACCAATTTGATTATAGTACTTATTTGCGAATGATTTATCTATATATTTACCAACTTTATTAATCTTTACAACTAATTCAACTTCATGATGAATTTCATCTGAGAAAGCAGGTAATATAAAGTTTTGATTTTTAGCTATTATTGAGGAATCTGGTTTAATAAAAACAACAGGTTCTTCTGGTCTTTCGTTAGATAATTCCTTTATATGATCGGAATAATTTCTTCCTATGCAAATTATTTTCACTTTATTATGAATTTAATAAACTAAGTTTTAATTGTGTAAAAATTTTCTTTGTATACTCTGGAAAATCACCTTTCATTATCCATGAGTAATAACCTTTGTCAGTTTTAAATACCTCAACAACTTTTTGACCTGTATACTTTCCAAAAGCAAATACTGCATCGTTATCAGAATCTATCCTAATTTTTCCAGCAAAATCTAGATTATCATTTCTCTTGGTGAACTCGCTCAGAAAATCAACATTTGGAATAAGATCTTCATATTTTTCTAGTTGAGCTTTAAAAACTTCATATGTTGCTATTGTATCATCCATTGCTGAATGAGCATTTTCTAGATCTTTTTGACAGTAAAATTTTAAAGCTGCAGTTAAATCTCTTGGCTCCTTCTTATGATATATTACTTGACTGTCAATTAATTTAATTTTTGTAAAATCAAATTCAATTTCTGCCCTAATTAACTCCTCTACAAGTATTGGGACATCAAATTTAATTGAATTAAATCCAGCTAAGTCACAGCCCTTAATAAAATCATAAATTTCCTTTGAGTAATACTTAAAGTTTGGTTCTTCCTTAACCATTTCGTTTGTTATACCATGAACACGAGTAGCTTGGTCAGAGATTTCCATTTCGGGATTTATTCTCCAAACTTTCTGTGACTCAAATTTATCAACATCTACTTTAAGAACTGCTATTTCAACAATTCTATCTTTACCAACTTTAGCACCAGTTGTTTCAAGATCAAAAAAACAAATTGGTCTATTTAGGATTATTTTCATATTAGATTGTTTGATTCATATCCCATTCTTCAAGATATTCAGCAACTCTTTTAACAAAACTTCCTCCTATAGATCCATTAATAATTCTATGGTCATAAGTATGTGAGAGTATAAGTTTTTTTCTAATTCCTATAAAATCTCCTTTATCAGTTTCAATTACAGATGGAAGCTTTCTTATCACACCTATAGCAATAATTCCAACTTGCGGCTGATTAATAATCGGAGTACCCATAATTGATCCAAAATTACCAACATTTGTAACAGTATATGTGCCATCTGCAATTTCTTCAGGTTTCAGAGAGTTTGACCTTGCCTTTTTCGAAAGCTCATTAACAGCTATTGCAAGTCCTTTTAGATTAAGATGATCTGCATTTTTAATAACTGGAACAATTAAATTACCATTATTTACAGCTGTTGCCATTCCGATATTTATTGATTTTTTAATAACAATTTTATTATCAACAACTGAACTGTTTAAAATAGGAAAATCTTTTAAAGACTTTACTACTGCGCTAATAAATATAGGAGTGAATGTAAGCTTTTGTCCTTCATTTTCTTGAAATGATGTTTTATGTTTTTCTCTCCAGTCCCATACGTTTGATACATCAACCTCAACAAATGACTGAACATGAGCAGAAATTTTTTTCGAATTTGACATATGATCGAAAATAATTTTACCCATCCTGTCTAGTTCTAAAATCTGGTCTCCAACTTTAGATTGAGTTTGAATATAATTATCATTAGTAACTTTAGATTCTTGCCCACCTTCTAGATAATTTAAAATATCCTCTTTAGTAACTCTACCATCTTTTCCTGATCCAGATATCTGATCTAATTCTTCTATACTTATATTTTCCTTTTTAGCAATGCTTTTTACTAACGGGGAATAGAATCTATCACTTTTGATTATTTTTTTATCAGATTCAATCTTATTAGAATCATCAAGTAATTCAATTGAGGGTATTTCAACTTCATCAATTAAATTTACTACTTCATCATTGAGATTTTCAATTATTGCATCTTCTTTTTTATTTGAGGAGTTATCTAATATTTCATCATCAGTATCAATTGAGTCAGTCTGTATCTCTGCAATTGTATCTCCTACCTTTACAATATCATTAACCTCAAAATTTTTCTTGATTAGCTTTCCTTTAAATTCAGATGGAACATCTGAATCTACTTTATCTGTAGCAATCTCAACAATTGATTCGTCAACTTCAACTATATCTCCTACCTCTTTTAACCATTTAGTTATAGTAGCCTCAGCAATACTCTCTCCCATTTTTGGGAGCTTTAATAGATATTTTCCCATTACTTAAATATTTGCAAATTTACAATATTAATGGTTAATGATTTGAAAGGTTACTTTCATAGGGACGTCTGTTCTGAATACTTCTTGCCAATGTAACTTCATCAGTATATTCAAGTTGGTCACCAACAGGTATTCCTCTTGCAAGAACAGATACTTTTACATCAAGGTTTTTCAAAGTTTTAAAAATATAAAAACATGTAGTATCTGCCTCAATAGTAGCACTTAGTGCAAAAATGACCTCAATTATATTTTTTTCAGATATCTTTTTTTCTAGAGTTGAAATGTTAAGATCTTCAGGACCTATTCCTTCAATAGGTGAAATAACACCACCAAGTACATGGTAAACTCCCTTATAAAGATTAGTATTTTCTATTGCAATTACGTCTCTAATATCTTCAACTATGCAAACTAATGATTGGTCTCTAGAACTATTTAGGCAGATATCACAAACATCTTTGTCAGATATGTTATTACACTGAGTGCAAAATTTTATTTGAGTTTTAAAATCATAGATACTTTCTGATAGATCTCTTGAATATTCTTTTGGTTTTCTTAAAATTTCAAGAGCAATACGTAATGCTGACCTTTTTCCAATTCCAGATAATTGGGATATATTGTACACTAAATCTTCAAGAAGTTTAGAAGGAAATTCCATTAAACAAATTTAGAAATATTCATGTAAGTTCTTTTGTATATTTACAAAATGTTATCTCCACAAATAATTTTAATAGCAATTATATCTTACTTTGTGGTCTTAACTGCTATTTCTTACTTTACAGGAAAAGAAGACAACAATGAAGTTTTTTTCAATGCAAAAAGAAGCTCTAACTGGGCTGTGGTTGCATTTGGCATGGTGGGAGCATCTCTTTCTGGAGTAACGTTTATATCAGTTCCAGGATGGGTTGGTGATTCTCAATTTACTTATTTTCAAGTAGTTATTGGTTATTTAATTGGATACCTAATTGTAGCTAACCTTTTATTGCCATTATATTACAAAATTGGACTAACATCTATATATGAATATTTACTAACAAGATTTGGTAAAAATTCTCATTATGTAGGGTCAATATCATTTCTAATTTCAAGAATATTAGGTGCATCTTTTAGATTATTTCTAGTTGCAATTGTTCTTCAAGAATTTGTTTTTAACGATCTTGGAATTCCATTTGAAATTACTGTTATCATATCTATTCTACTAATTTGGCTATACACAAGAAGAGGAGGTATTAAGACAATAGTTTGGACTGATACAATTCAAACCGCATTGATGATCTTGGCTGTAATACTATCAATATATTATATAAATGATAATCTAGGTTGGACCTTTAATGATTTTTTATCATCCGAAGAGTTTAATAAATACAGTAAAATCTTTGCTACTGATAGCTTTATGGATCGTAGTTATTTCCTAAAGTCAATAATTGGCGGAGCTTTCATTACTATATGTATGACTGGATTAGATCAGGATATGATGCAAAAAAATTTGACTTGTAGAAATATTAATGATGCAAAAAAAAATATGATTGTTTTTAGCTTTATTCTTACCGGGGTTACATTTTTATTCATTGTTTTAGGTGCATTATTATTTATTTATGCTAATAAAAACGGAGTTAGTATTCCCCTACTTGATAGCTCTCCAAGGACAGATTTATTATTTCCTGAAATTGCATTAAGATCAGGACTAGGTGAATTTTTAGGTATTGTATTTATTTTAGGGCTTATAGCTGCAGCATATAGCAGTGCAGATAGTGCTTTAACCTCATTAACCACTTCCTTTTGTGTTGATATATTAAAAATTGATAGTTCTAAAAAATCATCTGTAAAAACCAGAAAAATGATTCATGTATTTATGAGCATACTTTTAATTTTAGTTGTTATTATTTACAGATATGTATTAGATAAAAATGTAATTGATTCTTTATTAACAGTTGCTCAATATACTTATGGACCTCTTCTAGGTCTATTTGCTTTTGGGATATTTACTAAATATAAAATAGATGATACAAAGGTGTTTTTTGTTGTAATTATCAATATAATTCTAGTTATAACAATTGGAAATCTTCCTAAGGAAATGCTAGGAGGATATTCTATTGGATATGAGCTTTTACCTTTTAACGGTCTTCTTAATTTCATTGGACTTTATCTAATCAGAAAATAATGCCAAAATGTCATAAAAAAAACATTGGTATTTTTTTTGATAATTATTAAATAAAAAAAAATGGCAAAAGGAAAAATTAATGTTTCAGTTGAAAATATATTTCCACTTATAAAAAAGTTTCTATATAGTGATCAAGAAATATTTTTAAGAGAACTTATTTCAAATGCAACAGATGCATTAACTAAAATTCAACATTTATCAAGTATTGGAGAAGTAAAAGGCGAAATTGGTAATCTTGGTGTTGAAGTAAAAATTGACAAAAAAACAAAAAAACTTCATATTATTGACAACGGTGTAGGAATGACATTAGATGAAGTTAAAAAATACATAAATGATGTAGCTTTTTCCGGAGCTGAAGAATTTCTCGAAAAATATAAAGAAACTTCAAAAGATACGGGTATAATCGGACATTTTGGACTTGGTTTTTACTCCTCTTTCATGGTCTCAGATAAAGTTGAAATTATTACAAAATCCTATAAGGATGAGCCTGCTGCTCACTGGATATGTGATGGGTCACCAGAATATAGCCTTGAGAAATCTGAGAAAAAAGAAAGAGGTACAGAAATAATTTTACATATTTCTAATGATTCTAAGGATTATCTTGAGGAAAGTAAGATTTCAGAGTTACTTAATAAGTATAATAAGTTTATGCCACACCCAATTAAATTTGGTACAAAGGAAGAATCTATTCCTGGAAAAGAAGGTGAAAAAGAAGAAAAAGTAACTGTAGATAATATAATAAATAATCCTAATCCTGCATGGACTAAGCCTCCTGCAGATCTCAAAGATCAAGACTATAAACAATTTTATAGAGAGCTTTACCCTTATCAATTTGAGGAGCCATTATTTCATATTCATTTAAATGTAGATTATCCTTTTAACCTTACAGGTATTTTATATTTTCCTAAAATATCAAATGATCTTAATCTACAAAAAGACAGAATTCAACTTTACCAAAATCAAGTATTTGTCACTGATAATGTTGAAGGTATTGTTCCCGAATTTTTAGGACTTCTGAAGGGTGTAATAGATTCTCCTGATATACCACTTAATGTATCAAGGAGCTATCTTCAGTCTGATGCATCTGTAAAAAAGATTACTAATTATATCACTAGAAAAGTTGCAGATAAATTAAACTCAATATTTAAAAATGAAAGAGATAATTTAGAAAGTAAATGGAATGATATAAAAGTTGTGATTGAATATGGTATGCTAACTGAAGATAAGTTTTATGATAAAGCCGAATCATTTAACCTTTATCCAACAGTAGATGATAAATACTTTACTTACGATGAATTAGAGAAAAAAATTAAAAAGCTTCAAACAGATAAAGATGGAAATTTAATTATTCTTTACGCTCAAAACAAAGATGATCAGTATACTTACATTGAGTCTGCAAAAGAGAAAGGTTTTGAAGTTCTTCTTTTAGATTCTCCCATAATTCCTCATTTAATGCAGAAACTTGAATCAAAGAAAGAAAGAATTAAATTCTCTAGAGTTGATTCTGATACTTTAGAGAACTTGATAAAGAAGGATGAGGAAGTGATTTCAAAGTTGACTGATGAAGAAAAAGAGAAATTAAAACCAATGATTGAGACTGCAGTTGAAAATGAAAAATATACTGTACAGTTAGAGGCCTTAGATAGTAATAGTATGCCTTTTATGCTTGCTCAACCTGAATTTATGAGGAGAATGAAGGAAATGCAACAAACAGGTGGGGGAGCAATGGGTAATTTTCCAGACATGTATTCATTGATTGTTAATACAAATCATGAATTAGTTAGTAAAATTTTAAATACAAGAACTGAAAAAAAGAGAAACAGTTTGATAAAACAATCAATTGATTTAGCAAAACTTTCTCAAAATAATCTTAAAGGTAAGGATCTAACTGAATTTATTAGTAGAAGTATAGATTTAATCAAATAGGTAGTTAAGAACTGAAGCTAATCTCATACCTCCTTTTAAGATTAGTTCTCTAACAATTTGAAAATTTTGATACTGATATTCATATCCTAAGTTATCATCAATTGAAACATCATTGTAAATCTTTCTTGTATAAGAATGAGTTTCATTAACCCAATCTATTAAATCATCGCGTTCAAATTCTATTTCAAGGTTTTCAGGAGTAGGTAAGTTTTTAGCAAGTTCACTATAGCTCATATTATAACCATTTATCATCTCAGAATCCCATACTCTATGTAAATTTGAATTTCTTCCAAACCATTTTACATAAACTCTGTTTCCACCTCTATCTTCATATCTACCAATGTGCATTGGTTGATGAAGGTCTCCTATAAAATGGATAAGTAGTTTCAAGTAAAATGATTTATCTGAATCTGTTAATGAATCACTCTCAAGAATATCAAGGCATTTATTTATTGCAATGAAAACATCTCCTTTTTCTGAGGGAACAGCATCTTCATAGTCTTCATCTAATTCCATGTTGATAAAGTGCCAATCGTAATATTTATCGTATCTATTATCTGATCTAATATCATCTGCATACATAGATACGGTGACAATTGTTTCACCATCTAGGATTTCATTTATTTTATTCTTTGCATTTTCAGTTAAATAAAATGACGCAACCTCAGCTAAAGCCCTGTGACCAGTGGATCCCCAATTTGTTAGTGATAATAAGCTAGCAATAAAAAAAACAAGTAATCTCATAAACTATGATTAAAAAATTAGGTCAAATATAATACTCTAATTACTTTTATTTTATTAGGGTTTAAATTATTACTTAAAAGTCAGAAAAAACTAATTGAGAAAAATTCTTCTATCAATATTATTTTGCATGAGTAATAGTCTTTTTGCTCAGGAGTATACTGTTAAGTATGTAAATTCAAATATTGAAATAGATGGAATTGAATCTGAAGATGTTTGGCATAAAGCTAATATTGGTACTAATTTTTGGCAATGGAGGCCAACTGATTCAGTCCAAGCAGTAAAACAAACTGAATTCAAAGCCGTTTATGATGATGATAATTTATATTTTTTAGTAAAATCATTTACCAAAGAAAAAAAATTCACTGTTTATTCACTCAAAAGAGATTTTAATACAGCTAGTGCAGATTATATTCAATTAATCTTTGATACTTTTAATGATGCCACAAACGCTTTTCAATTTCAAACTAATCATCTTGGATTAAAAGGAGATGTATTAGTGTCAGGAGGGAACAGAGACTACAGAACAGATAGAAATTCTTCGTGGGATGCAATTTGGTATGTTGAGTCTAAGTTATATGATGATTATTTTTTAACTGAAATTAAAATTCCATTTGATCAACTATATTTTATTAATGGTGCAAAAAAATGGAGATTCAATATATATAGAAGTGATACTCAATCACTTGAACATTCTACTTGGATAAATATTCCCCAAAATCAAAGTATTGGAAATTTAGCATTTATGGGGGATTTGTATTTTGAAAAACCATTAGGAAATTCTAAAAAGCCATTCACTGTTATACCTTATTTAAATACCCTAAGTGGAAAGGATTTTCAAAATAGCTCTTCTTTAGACTACTTTGATTATGGAGTTGACTTTAAAATTCCTATAGTAAACTCATTGAATCTTGATTTAACAATCAATCCTGATTTTTCTCAAGTGGAAGTAGATGATCAAATAGTAAATACAACTAAGTGGGAAATTAAATTACCAGAGAAAAGACAATTTTTTACTCAAAATTCAGATTTGTTTACTGATTTTGGTACTGGACGAGACGCACAACCGTTTTTCTCTAGGAGAATCGGAGTAGCTCAAGATAAAAATGGTAATACTATTGAAAATAAAATTTTAGCTGGTGTAAGACTTAGTGGTAAAATTAATGATGATACTAGAATAGGGTTTTTAAATGTATTAACTGATGAAGATCTAGAGAATGAAATTGCTCAAAACAATAATAGCCTATTGACATTTAGAAAAAAAGTGTTTTCAAGTTCAAATTTTTCTTTATTCTTTTTAAATAGGGAAAACACAAAAAAATATGACTTTGTAGATGATTCAAATAGATTTAATAGAGTTTTAGGGGCTGAATATAACTTAGCATCAAATAATGGGAACTGGTCTGGTAAAGCCTTTTTGCATAAATCATTTACTTCAGATAAAGAAAAAAATGAAAAAGATTTAGCGACCGGTTTAATGATATCGAAAAATTCAAAAAAGCATTTCTTCATGTTTTATTCTGCATATGTTGGAAATGATTTTAGATCTGATCTTGGATATTACAGAAGATATGGAATGTATAAGTTTGAGCCTAATTATAGATTTAGGATTTATCCTAAAAATCCAAAAATATTAAATATAGAATTTGGTCATTATGCAGCATGGGTTTTTAGAACAACTCTAGATCAGAATTATGAGGGTAATATTCACTTCACTTCTATCAATATTAAATATTTAAATCAAAGCGAACTATCATTTCAACAAAGAAAAACGAAAGATTTTTTGTATTACCCTTTTGATCCCACAAGAACCGAAAATAGCACTCCTCTTCCTGCAAATAAATATTATGACTATACTCAGTATGTAATTTCTTATAGTTCTCCTAGCAGAAATTTATTTAATACTAGGTCTGATATTGCTTATGGCTCGTTTTATAATGGAACAGGGTTTTCAATACAGAATAACTTAAGTTTTAGAAAACAACCCATTTTCAATGTATCACTTAGATTAAATTATGATTCTATTAAGCTACCAGACCCTTATCCTAGTAGAGATATATGGCTTATAACGCCTAAATTTGAATTTACTTTTACTAAAAAGACTTTTTGGACAACTTATATTCAGTTTTCCTCACAATCTGAGAACTTAGGAATAAATTCAAGGCTTCAATGGAGATTTGCACCATTATCTGACTTATATTTGGTATATAATGATAATTATTTTACAAAGAATTCAATAACACCTCAACTGAGGTCAATAAACTTAAAACTAACCTATTGGATTAATATTTAATATGAAAAAAATATACTTTTTAGTTCTTCTAATCATTTTATCAAGCTGTGAATCAAATACAAATAAAATGATTGTAACAGGAAATATTGATGGACTTAAAAAAGGAACAGTTTATCTTCAGCAACAACAAGATTCAACTATTATAAGTCTAGATTCAATTAATATTAATGGTAATAGTGAGTTTACTTTAGACACTGAAATAAACGAACCTGATTTATATTATTTATATCTAGATAAGTATGATGGTGATTCACTTAATGATATTATAACTTTTTTTGGAAATAGTGGCAAAATTAATATAAATACTAGGCTTCAAACATTTGATTCCAGTTATGAAATATCAGGCTCTAAAAACAGTGAGTTATTAGGTGAATATTTATCTATTATAAGAAAGTATAATCTTCAAAATTTAGATTTATTAGAAATATTTTATCAAGCTCAAATTGATAATAATGAAAAAATTATTGATTCAGTTAACCAACAATTAGAGAACTTAATTAAAAGAAAATATTTATACTCTTTAAATTTTTCTATCACAAATTCTGAGTACGAAATATCACCTTATATAGCTGTAAGTCAGATACCTGATGCTAATCGGGAATTACTTTTAAAGCTATATGATACTTTACCTGAAAAAATAAAAAATTCTAAATACGGTAAGATTCTACAAACATTAACACTAGATTAACCACTATACTCTACAAAATTTCTTGGAGTCTCATATAAAGTAATTTTTAACTTATAAGAGTCATCAAAATATTTGATTAATCTATTATAGATCAAAACAGCTATGTTTTCAGCAGATGGATTTAAATTTCTAAAATCATCAATATCTAGGTTTAGATTTTTATGATCTAAATAATCTTCAACCTCTGATTTTATAATACCTTTTAGCTTTCCAAGATCATAAACATAGCCAGTTTCATTATCAATTTCCCCTGTCAGACTCACAATTAACTCATAATTATGACCATGAAAGTTTTTATTAGCACATTTTCCAAAAACTTCATCATTTTTTTTGTCTGTCCAATCAGGTCTATATAATTTATGAGCTGCATTAAAATGAGCTTTTCTACTTACTGTAACTTTCATTTCTTTAAATAATTATAAAAATAGTCAAAAGCTATTTTAAACCATACAGTGTATTGATCTGGATTATTATCAATATCATTTTTAAGTGTTTCCATATCAATCCATTTGAAGTCATCTGCTTCATCAGTATTTAAAATTGGATCATGATTATAAACTCCATAGAAAACATGATCAAATTCATTCTCAATTAAGTTATTATCTAATTCTGCTCTGTAAATAAAATCAAAAACTTTTCTAAGACTTGTTTTTATTCCCATTTCTTCATAAAGTCTACGATTCGCAGCCTCAATTGTGTCTTCTCCATCTCTTGGATGGCTACAACATGTGTTTGTCCAAAGTCCACCTGAATGATACTTAGAGGATGCTCTCTTTTGAAGCAGAAGCTTGTAGTCTGAATTAAAAATGAATACAGAGAAGGCTCTATGAAGTAGTCCTTTTTGATGTGCATCAAGCTTTGGCATTAATCCAACTTGATTATCTTTTTCATCAACAAGAATTACATTTTCTTTTGACATAAAGTCAAATTAATAATTTAACTCTTCTTCTTTATTAATAAGTAGACTATTATACTCATCTTTAGGCCCTACAATAATATCTTCATATTTTCTCATTCCAGTACCAGCTGGAATTTTATGACCTACTATAACATTTTCTTTAAGACCTTCAAGTGTATCATTTTTAGCATTAACAGCAGCTTCATTTAAGACTTTAGTTGTTTCTTGGAAAGATGCTGCAGATATAAATGATTTGGTCTGAAGCGATGCTCTAGTTATACCCTGAAGTTGAGTTGAAGCGGTAGCAGGTTTTGCATCTCTAGCTTTAACAAGATTTTTATCATCTCTTTTAAGTATTGAGTTTTCATCACGAAGTTTTCTAGCAGATACAAGTTGTCCAACCTTTAGGTTTTCACTTTCTCCAGCATCCTCAATAACTTTCATTCCATATAACTTGTCATTTTGAGATATAAATTCATCCTTATAAGCTAATTGATCTTCAAGAAATAATGTATCACCTGGATCAATAATCTTAACTTTTCTCATCATTTGTCTAACAACCACCTCAAAATGTTTATCATTAATTTTAACACCCTGAAGTCTATATACTTCTTGAACTTCATTTACAAGGTATTGCTGAACTGCAGATGGACCTTTAATATTAAGTATATCATTAGGTGTAATTGAACCATCTGAAAGAGGCATACCAGCTTTTATAAAGTCATTTTCTTGAACAAGAATCTGATTAGAAAGCTTAACCAAATACTTTTTAATATCACCAAATTTCGATTCAACAATTATTTCCCTGTTACCTCTTTTAATTTTACCAAATGAAACAACACCATCAATTTCAGAAACTACGGCTGGATTTGAAGGATTTCTTGCTTCAAATAGCTCTGTTACTCTCGGAAGACCACCAGTAATATCACCAGATTTAGCTGATTTTCTTGGTATTTTAACTAGAATTTTTCCTTTATCAATAGAATCATTTTCATTAACCATAATGTGAGCTCCAACTGGTAGATTATATGATCTTAGTGTAACACCTTTTTTGTCTTGAATCAAAAGTGTTGGGATAAGTTTTTTATCTCTGGAGTCAGTTATAACCTTTTCTTTGAATCCAGTTTGTTCATCTATTTCAACTTGATATGTTTTACCAACTTCAATGTTTTCATAGACAATCTTACCGGCAAATTCAGATACAATTACACCATTAAATGGATCCCATTGACATATAACATCACCTTTAGAAATTTTTTGACCGTTCTTAATATTTAAAAAGGAACCATAGGGAATATTGTTTGTACTTAAGACATTGTTAGTTTTTGAGTCAAGAATTTTGATCTCAGTTGTTCGAGAAATAACAATATTAGAAGCTTTACCAGAGCTATCTTTAGACTTCACCAATTTTAAATCTTCAATTTCAGCAGTTCCATCAAACTTAGATATTAATGAACTCTCTTCAGAGATATTACCAGCAACTCCCCCAACATGGAAAGTTCTTAAAGTTAATTGTGTTCCAGGCTCACCTATAGATTGAGCTGCAACAACTCCAACTGCTTCACCAATTTGAACAGACTTACCAGTAGCAAGATTTCTACCATAGCAGCTTACACAAATCCCCTTCTTGGTTTCACAAGTTAATGGAGATCTTACTTCAACAGAAGTGATTAATGTATTTTCAATTTTAGCTACAGCCTTTTCATCAATTAACTTTCCTCCTTCTAAAATA
This sequence comes from Flavobacteriaceae bacterium, assembly GCA_017856235.1. GTDB lineage: Bacteria > Bacteroidota > Bacteroidia > Flavobacteriales > Flavobacteriaceae > Marisimplicoccus. The sequence continues at coordinate 14,350 of JAFMFH010000011.1, forward strand.
ACATCATTTGAAGATGGATCTACAATATCATTAAGAGCAATTCTTCCAAGTATTCTCTCACCTAATGTTTCAACAACTTCCTCATTTTTCTTTAATGCAGTTACTTCAATACCTCTAAGTGTACCACAGTTAAATTCATATACAATTACGTCTTGTGAGACATCAACTAGCCTCCTTGTTAGATAACCAGCATCAGCAGTTTTAAGTGCTGTATCGGCAAGACCTTTTCTTGCTCCATGAGTAGAAATGAAATATTCTAAGATAGAAAGTCCTTCTTTAAAGTTAGATAATATAGGGTTTTCTATAATTTCACCTCCACCTACATTAGATTTTTTTGGCTTTGCCATTAATCCTCTCATTCCTGTGAGTTGTCTAATTTGTTCTTTAGAACCTCTAGCACCGGAGTCAAGCATCATGTATACAGAATTAAATCCTTGTTGATCCTCACTTATCTGCTTCATAGCAAGTTCTGTTAAAGTTGCATTTGCTGAAGTCCAAACATCAATTACTTGATTATATCTTTCGTTATTAGTAATTAGACCCATATTATAATTACTTATAATACCTTGTACCTGTTTATTTGCATCATCTATAAGATTTTGCTTTTGTTCAGGAATTATTATATCACCTAAACTAAAAGAAAGTCCACCTTTGAAAGCAAATGTATATCCGAGATCTTTAATTTTATCAAGAAAATCTGCAGTCTCAGGCACACTAGTAGTGTGGAGAATTTTTCCAATAATTTCTCTTAAGTTCTTTTTAGTAAGAACTTCATTAAAAAATCCAGCTTTTTCTGGTACTACCTCATTAAAAAATATTCTTCCCGGTGTGGTTTCTATTATCTCATAAGAATTCTCTAAATCAGAAGTTTTAACTCTACATTTAATAATTGCATTCAAGTCAACTTTTTTCTCATTGTATGCCATACTAACCTCTTCAGCTGAATAAAATGTGGAACCTTCACCTTTTAGTTTAAGAGCCTCAGATGACTTTCTTGACTTTGTCATATAATAGAGACCTAAAACCATATCCTGTGAAGGAACAGTAATAGGAGAGCCATTAGCTGGGTTTAGAATATTGTGTGATCCTAGCATTAATAATTGTGCCTCTAGAATAGCTTCGGGCCCAAGAGGAAGGTGAACTGCCATTTGATCACCATCGAAGTCAGCATTAAAAGCAGTACATGTTAAAGGGTGAAGCTGGATAGCTTTTCCTTCAATTAATTTTGGCTGGAATGCTTGTATACCAAGTCTATGTAAAGTTGGTGCTCTATTAAGTAAAACAGGGTGACCCTTAAGAACATTCTCAAGAATATCCCAAACCACAGGTTCCCTTCTATCTATTATTTTTTTCGCAGACTTAACTGTTTTAACGATACCCCTTTCAATAAGTTTTCTTATTATGAAAGGCTTATAAAGCTCTGCAGCCATATCTTTAGGAAGACCACATTCATAAAGTTTTAATTCAGGTCCAACAACAATAACTGATCTTGCAGAATAGTCTACTCTTTTACCTAATAAGTTTTGTCTAAATCTTCCTTGTTTTCCTTTCAAAGAATCTGAAAGAGACTTTAATGGTCTATTTGATTCTGTTTTAACAGCAGATGACTTTCTAGTATTATCAAATAATGAATCAACTGATTCTTGAAGCATTCTTTTTTCATTTCTTAGAATAACTTCCGGAGCTTTAATTTCGACTAATCTTTTTAATCTGTTATTTCTAATAATTACTCTTCTGTATAAATCATTTAAGTCTGAAGTAGCAAATCTTCCACCGTCAAGAGGAACCAAAGGTCTCAACTCTGGAGGAATTACAGGTATAACCTTAACAACCATCCACTCAGGTAAATTTTCTTTTCTTTCATTCCCATCCTTAAAAGATTCAACTACTTGTAATCTTTTTAAAGCTTCAGTTTTTCTTTGTTTAGAAGTCTCATTATTAGCCTTGTGCCTCAACTCATATGATAGCTCCTCTAAATCAATTCTTGAAAGTAACTCAATTAAACACTCTGCACCCATTTTTGCAATAAACTTTCTTTCATCTGAGTCTTCAAGAAACTGATTATCTGCAGGGAGTGTCTCCATTATTGCTAGATACTCCTCCTCGGTTAAAAAGTCCATCTTATTTAAAGGGTCACCTTCTGCATTTTTGGCCTCACCTTCTTGAATTACTACATATCTTTCGTAGTAAATTATCATATCAAGTTTTTTTGAAGGAAGACCAAGAAGATAACCAATCTTATTAGGCAGAGACTTAAAGTACCATATATGAGCTACGGGAACTACCAAATTGATATGTCCAACTCTATCTCTTCTTACTTTTTTTTCAGTCACTTCAACACCACATCTATCACAAACAATACCTTTATATCTGATCCTTTTATATTTTCCACAGGCACATTCATAATCTTTAACAGGTCCAAAAATTCTTTCACAGAATAAACCATCTCTCTCAGGTTTATGTGTTCTATAATTAATAGTTTCTGGTTTGAGAACCTCACCTCTAGAGTTACCTAATATAACTTCAGGCGACGCTAGACCAATAGATATAGTATTAAATCTTTTTTGAGTAATTAATTCGTTGTTTTTTGACATTTTATAACCTTTATTTATTTTTCTTCTAATCTAATATCCAGTCCAAGACCTTTTAATTCATGCATTAATACGTTAAATGATTCTGGAAGACCAGCTTCAGGGAGATTCTCACCTTTAACAATAGATTCGTATGTTTTTGCTCTTCCTATAACGTCATCAGATTTTACAGTAAGTATTTCTTGTAGAGCACTAGAAGCACCATAAGCCTCAAGAGCCCATACCTCCATCTCACCAAATCTTTGACCTCCAAATTGAGCTTTACCTCCTAATGGTTGTTGAGTTATTAAACTATATGGTCCAATTGATCTAGAGTGCATTTTATCATCAACCATATGACCAAGTTTTAACATGTATATTACACCCACAGTTGCAGGTTGATCAAATTTTTCACCAGTACCTCCATCATAAAGGTATGTATGACCAAATCTTGGAACACCAGCCTCATCAGTAAGCTCATTAATTTCATCTAATGTAGCTCCATCAAAAATTGGTGTACAGAATTTTCTACCAAGGTTTTTTCCAGCCCACCCTAATACAGTTTCATAAATTTGACCAATATTCATTCTAGATGGCACACCTAATGGATTTAGAACAATATCAACAGGCGTTCCATCTTCTAAAAATGGCATATCCTCTTGTCTAACAATTCTTGCAACAATTCCTTTGTTACCATGCCTACCTGCCATTTTATCTCCTACTTTTAATTTCCTTTTCTTAGCAATATATACTTTGGCTAGCTTTTTAATTCCTGAAGGAAGTTCATCACCTACACTGATAGTAAACTTTTCTCTTCTTAAATTACCTTGAATATCATTTTCCTTAATTCTATAATTATGAAGAAGAGATGAAATAAGGTTGTTAGTATCATCAGAAGTAGTCCATGCTCCTTTGGTTAAATGAGTATAGTCTTCAATATTTGATAACATTTTAGTGGTGTATTTCTTTCCTTTAGAAAGAACTTCTTCACCTAAATCATTATATACGCCTTGACATGTCTTTCCATTCACTATTAATGAAAGTTTTTCTACTAGTTTTAGTCTATGATCGTCTAAAATCTTTTCATATTTAGTTTCTAATAACTCAAGATCAACTTTATCTTGAGATCGTCTCCTTTTGTCTTTAAATGATCTAATAAATAATTTTTTATCAATTACAATTCCATTTAATGATGGCGGTGCTTTTAGAGATGCATCTTTAACATCACCTGCCTTATCACCAAAAATTGCTCTAAGAAGTTTTTCTTCTGGTGTTGGATCAGATTCACCTTTTGGAGTAATTTTTCCAATTAAGATATCTCCAGGTTTAACATAAGCACCGACTCTAATCATTCCATTTTCATCTAATTCCTTAGTTGCTTCTTCACTAACATTTGGAATATCATCTGTAAGTTCTTCAGTTCCTAGCTTTGTATCTCTTACATCTAAAGCATATTCGTCAATATGGATTGAAGTAAATACATCATCTCTAACTACTTTTTCAGAAATTACGATTGCATCCTCAAAGTTGTATCCTTTCCAAGGCATAAATGCAACCTTAAGATTTCTACCTAAAGCTAATTCTCCATCTTGAGTAGCATATCCTTCACATAAAACCTGACCTTTTGAAACTTGATCACCTTTGATAACAATAGGTTTTAAGTTTATACATGTTCCTTGGTTAGTTTTTTGAAACTTTATAAGATCATATACTTTAATATCTTCATCAAAGCTTATTAATTTTTCTTCTTTAGTTAAATTGTATTTAATGACTATTTTTTTTGAATCTACATAATCAACAACACCATCTCTTTCAGCATTTAGAAGTACTCTTGAATCAGATGCAACAGATTTCTCCAAACCTGTTCCTACTATAGGAGACTCTGGTCTTAAAAGTGGAACAGCTTGACGCATCATATTGGAGCCCATCAAAGCTCGGTTTGCATCATCATGCTCAAGAAAAGGGATTAAAGATGCAGATATTGAAGCAATTTGATTTGGCGCAACATCAGTGTAATTAATCTGATCTGGAGTTACTACTGGAAAATCTGCTTGATCTCTAGCAATTACTCTATCTGAAGTAATTTTACCAGATTTGTCATAATCAATGTTTGATTGTGCAATAAGTTTCCCCTCTTCTTCCTCTGCAGAAAGATATTTCACTTTATTTAAATCAATTTTACCATCATTAACCTCTCTATAAGGTGTTTCTATAAACCCAAGATTATTTACTCTTGCATAAACTGATAGAGATGAAATAAGACCAATATTTGGACCCTCAGGTGTTTCTATAGGACACAATCTTCCATAATGTGTGTAATGAACATCTCTAACCTCAAATCCTGCTCTTTCTCTAGAAAGACCACCTGGACCAAGTGCAGAAAGACGTCTCTTGTGAGTCAACTCAGCAAGTGGATTAGTTTGATCCATAAATTGAGATAGTTGATTAGTACCAAAAAATGTATTAATTACTGAGGATAATGTCTTGGCATTAATCAAATCAATCGGAGTAAAAACCTCATTATCTCTGACATTCATTCTCTCTCTAATAGTTCTCGCCATCCTAGCTAAACCAACCCCAAATTGAGATGATAGTTGTTCACCAACAGTTCTAACTCTTCTATTAGATAAGTGATCAATATCATCAATTTCAGCTTTTGAGTTGATTAGCTCAATAAGATATTTAATAATTGTAGTAATATCATGACGTGTCAATGTTCTTTCTTCCATATCCACATCTATATTGAGCTTTTTATTCATTCTATATCTACCAACTTCTCCGAGATTATATCTTTGATCAGAAAAGAATAGCTTATCAATAATTCCTCTAGCTGTCTCTTCATCTGGTGGTTCAGCATTTCTTAGTTGTCTATAAATATATTCAACAGCCTCTTTTTCAGTATTTGTTTGATCTTTTTGAAGAGTATTGTAAATTATAGCATAATCAGAGTTTTGAGAATCCTCTTTATGGATAAGGATAGTTTTTACATCAGCGTCTAAAATTTGCTCTACGTGCTCTTGCTCAATAACAGTATCTCTATCTAAAATAATTTCGTTTCTCTCAATTGATATTACTTCACCAGTATCTTCATCTACAAAGTCTTCATGCCATGTTCTAAGTACTCTTGCAGCTAGTTTTCTATTCAAAGCCTTCTTTAAACCAGATTTAGAAACTTTTATTTCTTCTGCAAGATCAAATATTTCAAGGATTTCTTTATCTCCTTGATAACCAATAGCTCTAAATAAGGTTGTAACAGGTAACTTTTTTTTCCTGTCTATGTATGCGTACATTACATTATTGATATCTGTAGCAAATTCAATCCATGAACCTTTAAAAGGAATAACTCTGGCAGAATACAATTTGGTTCCATTAGCATGAAAAGATTGTCCAAAAAATACTCCTGGAGATCTATGAAGTTGAGATACAACTACCCTTTCTGCACCATTAATAATAAATGTTCCACTTGGTGTCATATATGGAATAGAACCAAGAAAAACATCTTGAACGATAGTTTCAAAATCTTCATGTTCAGCATCAGTACAGTAAAGTTTTAACCTAGCTTTAAGTGGAACAGAATAACTAAGACCTCTTTGAATGCATTCATGCATAGAGTATCTTGGAGGATCTATGAAATAGTCAAGAAACTCTAATACAAACTGATTTCTTGCGTCAGTAATGGGAAAGTTTTCTTTAAATGTGTTAAATAAACCTTCTTCTATCCTTTCGTCTGACTTAGTCTCGAGTTGAAAAAAATCTTGAAATGATTTTACTTGAATATCTAAAAAATCGGTTTCAATATTTGCATTTTTTGAATTTGAAAAATTTGTTCTCAGTTTATTATTAGTCATTAGTTTAGAGTTTAGTTAAAACAAGCATAGGCCTTTAGAATTTATCTAAAAGCCTAAAAATGAGGTTATTTTAATTTACTTAAGTTCAACCTCGGCTCCAGCTTCTTCAAGTGATTTCTTTAGTCCTTCAGCATCATCTTTAGATACTGCTTCTTTAATTGAGCTTGGAGTGTTGTCAACAAGATCTTTAGCTTCTTTTAGCCCAAGACCTGTTAACTCCTTAACCAATTTAACTACTGCAAGTTTTGAACCACCAGCTGATTTTAACACAACATCAAATTCTGATTTTGTATCACCTGAATCATCCCCACCAGCAGCAGGACCTGATGCTACCGCTACTGCTGCTGCTGCTGCAGGTTCGATACCATATTCATCTTTAAGAATATCAGCAAGTTCGTTAACTTCCTTAACTGTTAAACCGACTAACTGTTCTGCGACTTTTTTTAGATCTGCCATTATTAGAGTTTTAAATTATTAATTATACTTAACTTTTATTTAGAGTCATCATTAGATTCGTCCTCAGAGGTTTGTTCCTCTGATTTATTTTCTTCTGCTGAAAGCTCCTGTGCTTTTTCAGCCTCTATTGGAGACTCCTGTGCTTTTTCAGCCTCTATTGGATTTTCACTTAATGTTTTTACAATACCAGCAATTTTTCCACTACTTGACTTAAGAGCTGAAATAATATTTTTAGCTGGTGACTGAAGAAGAGCAATAATATCACCTATAACTTCTTCTTTAGATTTAAGGTTGAATAGCGCTTCAATTTGATCATCACCAATGTAAATCGCCTCATCAACAAATGCACCTTTTAATATAGGCTTTTCACTGCCTTTTCTAAAATTCTTGATAACCTTAGCTGGGCTATTTCCAGATTCTGACAACATTATAGTTGTATTACCTTTAAGCAACTCCTTTAATTCTCCAAAATCAGTTTCTGATTCAGACATTGCTCTTTCTAAGAAGGTATTCTTAACAACAGAAAGCTTTATGTTAGACTTAAAGCACTCTCTTCTAAGTTTAGAGGTCTGCACGGCATCAAGTCCAGCAATATCAGTTAAGTAAACTGATTTGTAATCATTTAACTGGCTCTTAAGCTCTTCAACAACTTTAACTTTTTCTTCTTTATTCATTATTATTCAAATTTAGAATCAATAGCAATCCCTGGACTCATTGTGCTTGACATTGAAATACTTTTAATATATGTCCCTTTAGCAGATGATGGTTTAAGTTTAACAATCGTCTTTATTAACTCGTTTGCATTATCTTTTATTTTATCAGAAGTAAAAGAGACCTTACCAATAGATGCGTGAACTATACCAGTTTTGTCAACTTTAAAGTCAATCTTACCACCTTTTATGTCAGAGATAGCCTTAGCTATATCCATTGTAACAGTTCCAGTCTTAGGGTTAGGCATAAGTCCTCTTGGACCTAAAACTTTTCCTAGAGGTCCTAGTTTACCCATAACACTTGGCATAGTTACAATTACATCAACATCAACCCATCCATTCTTAATTTTTTCAATGTAGTCATCAAGACCAACCAAATCAGCTCCAGCTTTAATAGCTTCATCTTCTTTATCTGGAGTAACTAAGGCTAATAATTTTAATGATTTACCTGTACCATGAGGAAGAGATACAACTCCTCTAACCATTTCATTAGCTTTTCTCGGATCAACGCCAAGTCTAATTGCTAGATCAACTGAAGAGTCAAATTTAGTAGTTGTAATTTCTTTAACTATAGAAGATGCCTCTTCTAAGCTATATGACTTTTCTAAATCTACCTTTTCAATTGAAATTTTTCTATTTTTTGTAATCTTTGACATAATCTATTCTGTTGGAGGTTCACCACCATTAACTTTAATACCCATTGATCTAGCTGTCCCTGCAACCATTTTCATAGCTGAGTTAACTGTAAATGCATTCAGATCTACCATTTTATCCTCAGCGATTTTTTTTATTTGGTCCCAAGATACTGTAGCAATTTTTTCTCTATTTGGTTCCCCAGATCCTTTTTTAACTTTCGATGCTTCAAGAAGCTGAACAGCAGCAGGAGGAGTTTTAATAACAAATTCAAAACTCTTGTCTTTGTATACACTAACTACAACAGGAAGAATCTTACCAGGTTTGTCTTGACTTCTAGAGTTAAATTGCTGACAAAAATCCATAATATTAACACCAGCGGCACCTAATGCAGGTCCGACAGGTGGAGAAGGGTTTGCTGCACCTCCTTTAATTTGTAATTTTAAAACTTTAAATACTTCCTTTGCCATATTTATATTTTTTCAACTTGCATGTAACTTAATTCGAGAGGAGTCTTCCTTCCAAAAATCTTAACCATAACCTCTAACTTTCTTTTTTCTTCATTTACAACATCAATTGAACCGGTAAAACCATTAAATGGTCCATCTATAACTTTTACAGTTTCACCAACAGTAAAAGGAATGTTTATTTGTTCTCCTGAAATTGCTAATTCATCTACTTTACCTAACATTCTTAAAACTTCTGAATGTCTCAAAGGAATAGGTTCACCACCTTTGGTCTCTCCAAGAAATCCCAATACATTAGTTACTGATTTAATTACATGTAATATCTCACCTGATATATCAGCCTTCATCATTATGTAACCAGGAAAATATGTTCTTTCTTTTGAAACTTTTTTTCCTTTTCTAATTTGGATAACTTTTTCAGTAGGGACTATCATCTCATCAATTTGATTATCCAAGCCAACCCTTGTAACTTCAGTTAATATATAGTCTTTAATTTTAACCTCTTGTCCAGTTACAGCTCTAATTACATACCACTTTTTTTCAGCAACTTCCACCATTTATCCTATTAGATTAAAGTATAATTTTACTACTCTTGATAATATTGAATCAGCACCCCAAATAGCTAAAGAGAAAATTACTGAAAAAACTATTACCAAAGCAGATAGGTTCAACAACTCTGAACGGGGAGTCCATTTGACATTATCCCTCAGTTCTGTTACAGATTCACTAATAAAGTTTATAATCGACTTCATATTATTTGTGCACGGGTTGAGAGACTCGAACTCCCGACACCTGGTTTTGGAGACCAGTGCTCTACCAACTGAGCTAAACCCGTTTATATTTTACACAAGAGGTGTCATACAAAAAGCAAGACACCCTTAGAGTTAATTAAACTTTGTTTTATTAGTCTAAAAGTTCAGTCACCTGACCTGCACCGACGGTTCTTCCACCTTCACGGATAGCAAATCTTAGTCCAACATTTAGAGCAATAGGTGAAATTAACTCAACCTCAATAGTTAAGTTGTCACCTGGCATCACCATCTCTACACCATTAGGAAGCACAATATTACCTGTAACATCAGTAGTTCTTACATAGAACTGAGGGCGATAATTGTTGTGGAATGGAGTATGACGACCACCTTCTTCTTTTTTCAAGATATACACCTCAGCCTTAAACTTTGCGTGAGGAGTAACAGATCCTGGTTTACAAATAACCATACCTCTTGAAATATCAGTTTTTTCAATACCTCTTAATAGAATTCCTGCATTATCACCAGCTTCACCCTTATCAAGAATTTTTCTAAACATCTCGATACCAGTTATGGTTGATTTAAGCTTTTCAGCTCCCATACCAATAATATCTACTTCATCACCAGTGTTAGCAATACCAGATTCAATTCTACCAGTAGCAACTGTTCCTCTACCAGTAATAGAGAATACATCTTCAATAGGCATCAAAAAGTCTTTATCTATATCTCTTTTAGGAAGTTCAATCCAGCTATCAACAGATTCCATCAATTTCATTACGCTATCAGCCCATTTTTGATCTCCATTAAGAGCTCCAAGAGCAGAACCAAGAACTACAGGTGTATTATCTCCATCGTAATCGTAAAATGATAATAGATCTCTTACTTCCATTTCAACTAATTCAAGAAGTTCTTCATCATCTACCATATCTGCCTTATTTAAAAAAGCAACAATTCTTGGAACACCTACTTGTCTTCCTAATAAAATGTGCTCCCTTGTTTGAGGCATAGGACCATCAGTTGCAGCAACAACTAAAATTGCACCATCCATTTGAGCAGCACCAGTAACCATGTTTTTTACATAATCAGCGTGGCCTGGACAATCTACGTGAGCGTAGTGACGGTTAGCTGTTTGATATTCAACATGAGATGTGTTAATTGTAATACCACGTTCTTTTTCCTCAGGTGCATTATCAATTGAGTCAAAACTTCTAGCTTCTGACAAACCAGCGTCAGCTAAAACCTTTGTAATTGCCGCAGTAAGAGTCGTTTTTCCGTGATCAACGTGACCGATAGTACCAATGTTTAGGTGGGGTTTCGATCTATCAAAATTTTCTTTAGCCATAACAGTATATTTTTTCTTTGTTTTTTACGAGGTGCAAATTTATAATATTTTTCTTATATACTAACCTATTTAACGTTTTTTTTTATATGTATGAAAATTTCTTTGTTATCTTTAAATATAAATCAATAAAATGTTAACAAAAATAAGTAAAGCTTTATCGGCTATTGTTGGTTTAACAGTAATTAATGTTTGGCTATTTAGATCTGGAAAATCCACCTCATATAGGGGTGGGAACGCAAGTAACTTAATGGAAGAATTTGAAGTTTACGGGCTTGGTGATTTTTTCTTGACAATTGGCATTATAAAAGTATCTTTAGCAGTACTTTTATTGTTGAGTATATATTTCAATAAACTTAAATTAATATCCTCTCTTGGAATTGCAATTATGATGTTAGTTGCAGTTTATATGCATTTTAAAGTTGGAGATGAGCTTATCAAATCTATGCCAGCATCTGTTATGCTTGTAAGTTGTTTAATTATTGCTTACTCAACAAAAAAATAAACCCAGTGTCTGAGAAAGTGAATGTTTACTATGACAAAAACTGTCGTTTATGTAATATTGCTGTTAATATTGCAAAAAAAAATGATAAGGATGATTGCTTAGTATTCATTTCTAATGAAAATATTGATATTAAGGACACTGTAATAGTTGAAGAAGGAGATGTCCGTTTCGAAAAATCAGAAGCTGTTGGTATCCTTTTAAAGAAGATTAACTTTAAATTTACTTACTTAATTGTTAATATATTTCCAAAATTTTTTAGAAATCTTGTCTATGATTTTATTGCTAGATATAGATATAATATATTTGGAAAAATCAAATAAATATGAAAGCTTCAAAAGCAAACTTAATCAATTCTTTTAGCCTAATTATATTCGGAGTATGGGGATATATTGATAGCACATCTATTACTGCACTTATACCTGCTATGATTGGTGGACCTCTTTTAGTTTGTACTAGTGGAATTGAAAAAGGCAATAAGGTTGTTTCTCACCTAGCTGTATTTGCTACACTAGTAATCCTTGTAGCACTAATTGGTATGAGACTTCCTAAATCACTTGATCAAGGAGGTGTGGGTTTATTTAGAGTAATTGCTATGATTTCAACTTCTTTACTTGCAATGATTGCATTTGTAAGAAGTTTCATAAAAAACAGAAAGTCAAAATAATTGATTTTTTGTAACTTATAGTTATGAAAAAAATCAATAAACCATACCTTCAGAGGAAAATAAATAGACTAAATAAAAAAATTCATAGAGCAGAATCTCAAGACGAACAAAATAAAGTTTGGTGGAGAAAAATTAAGCTGAATAAATTGAAGGATAAACTTAATCATACATATCAATGATTAACAAAACAATTTTAATCACATTCTCAATAATATTTGTTTCATGTAACGCTATCAAGCTTGATTATGATTATTTAACCTCACCAAATCAAGAAATCAAAACCTCATTTAGCGAAAATGATATAAGAAATTGGTACAATCTTGATCTTAAGAAGGATTCAATTCCAGGAATGAGTGTAGATAGAGCTTACAATGAACTTTTAGTTGGACTAAAACCTAAAAAAGTTATTGTAGCTGTCATTGATGCTGGAATAGATATTAATCATGAAGATCTAGAAAATCTTATATGGATTAACAAAGGAGAGATTCCAGGTAATAATATTGATGATGATAAAAATGGATATGTTGACGATGTAAATGGTTGGAATTTTATTGGTGATTCCTATAACGAGACACTTGAGATGACAAGAATTATTAGAGATAATTTAAAGAATAACAGAAGGTATGAAAAAGCTAAAGAGACCATAGATCTTAAACAAGAAGAGATTAAAAATAATTTAGGTTTTTACAATCGTCTTGTTGAAGAATTTATTAAGGCCAAAGAAGATATACAAAACTTTCTTGGAAAAAATTCTTTCACAAAAAAAGATTTAAATAATATTAAAACAAACGACAGTATTGTATTAATCTCTAAAGAAAGGATAGAGTATTTTAACTCTATTAATATTGATTTAGATTATTTAAAAGAAGGGGTTGAATATTTTTCAGATCAATCTAAATACCATTACAATGTAAATTTTAATGGAAGATCAATAGTAGGAGATGACATATATAATATTGATGATACAAATTATGGTAATTCAAATGTATCTCATTCTAAAAAATCAGAGGATCATGGTACTCATGTAGCAGGAATTATTGCTGGTCTTAGAAATAATAACTTTGGTAATAATGGTATTAATAATAATTTAGAAATTATGTCCTTAAGGGCTGTGCCAAATGGAGATGAGTATGATAAGGATATTGCCTTAGCTATAAGATATGCTGTAGATAATGGGGCAAGAATAATAAATATGAGTTTTGGGAAATCATTTTCTAGTAATCCTGAATGGGTGATTGATGCAATAAAGTACGCTGCAGATAAAAATGTTTTAATTGTTCATGCTGCAGGAAATGACTCTGAGGATCTTGATGTTTTAGAGAATGAAAATTACCCAAATGATCAATATTTTGGAAAGAGTGAATATACTGATAACTTTATAAGTGTTGGTGCAAGTACTATAAACTTCAATAAGGATCTTGTAGCTAGCTTTTCAAATTATGGATATCAAAATGTTGATATTTTTGCACCTGGTTATGATATTTACTCTCTAACTCCTGAAAATGAGTATGAGTACTTAAGTGGTACATCAATGGCCTCACCTGCAGTTTCAGGTGTTGCTTCGCTAATTTTATCTTACTTTCCATATATATCAGCAGCAAAATTAAAGGAAATCATTCTTGAAAGTGGAATAGAGGTTAGTATAAATGTAGATCATGCAGATAAAGAAAATATTCCATTTAAAAGCATTTCAAAAACCGGCAAAATTGTAAATGCCTACAATGCTATTATTGCAGCATCAAAAAGTAAAAGAAAATAAATTTATTTATTTGCCAATTGACCACATGCAGCATCAATATCTTTTCCCCTTGATCTTCTAATAGTAACTGTAATTTTATTTTTTTCTAAAGCTCTTCTATATTTCTCAATGATATTATCACTTGCAGATACAAAATCTTCATCACCTATTGAATTGTACTCAATTAAATTTACTTTTGACATAATAGATTTACAATACTTTACTAAGGCGTCAATATGCTCAATATTATCATTAATTCCTTTCCATACAATATATTCGAATGTAATTTTTCTCTTAGTTTTTGTATACCAATAATTAAGTGACTCCTTTATGTCGTTTAGAGGAAATTTAGATGAAAATGGCATAATATTATTCCTAGTTTCTTCAATTGCTGAGTGAAGAGATAATGCAAGGTTTACCTTAAGGTTTTCATTAGCTAGTTTTTTAATCATCTTAGGTATACCTGATGTTGAAACAACAATTCTTTTTTGGGAAATATTTAATCCTTTATCAGAGGAAATTTTTTCAATAGATTTAACAAGATTATTATAGTTCATTAATGGTTCGCCCATTCCCATAAATACAATATTTGAAAGTGGGCGGTTAAAATATTGTAGACTTTGATTATTAATAGTGACAACTTGATCATAGATCTCATCAGGATTTAAATTTCTCATTCTCTTAAGTTTTGATGTTGCACAGAACTTACAGTCAAGACTACATCCAACTTGAGAAGATATACAGGCAGTAGTTCTATCATCAGTTGGAATTAAAACTGATTCAACCATATAATCATCAAATAATTTAACTGCGTTTTTAATTGTTCCGTCTGAGCTCTTTTGAATCTTATCAACTTCAATATGGTTGATTACAAAATTTTCATCAAGCATAAGCCTTAAGTCTTTTGAAATATTTGTCATATTATCAAATGTATATGAGGACTTCTTCCATATCCATTCATAAACTTGTTTACCTCTGTAACTGTCAAAACCTTTTTTTACAAAGAATTCACAGAGCTTATCTTCACTAAGACTTCTAATATCAATTTTCATCATTCCAATTCCATAAAATTATGTTCCAGTTACTTTCCCCCCAATAAAAATTATCAATAATTTGGAATCCAATTTTTAAATGAGCACTAAGTGACCTTTTATTTCTTTCATCAATATCAGTAATTAAATAATGATATTTTTCAGAATATTCTTTTTTATAAAATTTATATATTTCTTTCACAACTCCCATACCTCTATACTCTTTTTTAATACATAACTGACCTACAAGAGCATAGTTAATATTTTTTAATTTTTTTGTGTTGAAAGTTATTGTACTTAACCTGTCAATTAAATCATCAAAAAGTTTATTTAGACCATATACAGTTTTATCAATTACAATTGCATATCCTACAATTTTATCATTATCCCGAGCAACAATAGACTTTTGAATTTTATTTACATCTTTAAGTAAATCAATACCATAATCAAGAGTTAAAAATCCATATTCTAATCTATCTTCTTCTGATAGATTATTTTTTAAATTATTTTGATTTAATTCTCTTATTTGCAATAAATCATTATAACTTTCTACTTTACCTATATTAATCATTTTTATATTTTATCTAAATTTATTTAATTATGGAAAATAAGTTCGCATTAATTACTGGAGCAAGTTCGGGGATTGGATTAGAAATATCAAAA
Organism: Flavobacteriaceae bacterium; assembly: GCA_017856235.1. GTDB lineage: Bacteria > Bacteroidota > Bacteroidia > Flavobacteriales > Flavobacteriaceae > Marisimplicoccus. The sequence goes on from JAFMFH010000011.1 coordinate 29,723, forward strand.
GTTCTTGCTAAAAAAGGACATAATTTGATTTTAATTGCAAGATCAAAACAGAAATTAGAAGAAGTTTGTGAAGAATTATCTAATAACCATAATATAAAATGTGATTATTTTTCCTCTGATTTAACATTGATTGATTCACCTGATAAAATTTATGACTTTACAAGTCAAAAAAAATATGATGTAGATATACTAGTTAATAATGCAGGATATGCATTATCAAACGCTTTTCATAAAAATACAATGGAAGATGAAGAGAAATGTCTTAGAGTTTTAGGCACTTCTGTTATTGCACTCACAAAAAAATATATAAATGATATGATCTCAGATGGGGGTGGTAAGATTATGATTGTCTCATCAGTAGCTGCATTTGCGCCTGCTTCATCTCTTCAATCTCTTTACGGACCTGTTAAAACTTTCATGAATAGATTTAGTGAATCACTAAGTTTTTACAATAAATATGGAATTACTTCAACTGCCGTTTGCCCAGGATATACAGTAACAAATTTTCATACGGCAAGTGGTGTTCAAGCAGAGATGGACAGCGTTCCTAATTTTCTTAAAAAAAGTGCAAAAAGGATTGCAGAAGAAGGAGTAGATGCAATGATGAAGGGTAAAAAAGTGTGTGTTCCAACAAAAACATGGAAAATAATTGTATTCTTATTAAAAATTATACCTCATTCTGTTTTTAGATTGGTAAGTGGGTTACTAGCACCTGGAAGATATAACGAGGTTTAATAAGATTTTAAAAGCCCCCCATCAATTGGGATTGAAGTCCCATTAATATATGCCGCTTTATCTGAGCTAAGGAAAGAAACAAGATATCCGTATTCATCAATCTTTCCTAATCTGTTGACTGGAACTAAAGATTTCATTTTTTCTAAAACCTCATCCTCAGATATATTTAAAGATTTTGATTTCTCTTTGTTCAACTCTTTAATTCTTTCAGTATCAAAGTAACCTGTTAAAATAGAATTAATGGTGATTCCATCTTTACCAATATCAACTGATAGACTTTTAGCCCAAGCTACTAAGGCAGATCTAATACTATTTGATAAAACAAGATAATTAAGAGGTTCCTTTACTGAAACTGATGTAACATTTATAATTCTACCCCATTTATTTTTTTGCATTTGAGGAACAACTAATGATGTAGTATAAACAACACATTTAAATAACAAATCAAAAGCCTCTTGATATGATTCAATATCTTTAGATAATGAATTACCTGCAGGAGGTCCTTGAGTATTATTCACTAAAATATCAATACTATTAGTTGATAGATAATTTTTTATGATAGATTTAAATTTTTCAAAATTTGAAAAATCAACTAATAAATATTTATGATCTTGATAATTGTTTTTAGGAAGTTCATCAATAATTTCTTCAAGCTTAATTTTATCTCTTGCCATTAAACAAACGCTTGCACCAGATTCTGCAAGCTGTCTAGCAATTCCAAGGCCAATTCCCTTGCTACTTCCACCTACTAGCGCTTTTTTTCCACTTAAATCTATTATCATTTTAAATCATCTCTTTTTGGACTAAAAACGTCCATTAATATACAATCTGATATTGCTCTTCCAGAATGAGGGACGTTAGATGGAATCAAAAATGTTGACCCTTTTTTACAAATGTTTTTTTTTCCTTGAATTGTGAATTCGAACTCGCCTTCAATAACATGCATTAATTGTTCGTTTACATGATTATGTTCATGTAAACTTGCACCTTTTTCTATTTCCCAATAAACCCACGTAAAATGAGAGCCATGAATTATTCTAGCTTTAAACCCAGGAATTACTTCAACTGATCTAATTTGTTTTATATCCATTTTTTATTATTATTTCAATTTACAAAGTTTATTTCTAAAAAATACCCAGCATGAAAAACAATAGCATCATAACCAAAATTATAATTATGAAGCTGAGCAATATCCTCTTAGCAATCTTAATAGCTATACTATTTTTACCTCTTTCTCTAATAATCTTTTATCGTATTATTTTTTAAATTAAACAAAAATTCTAATTTTATAAACATCAAAAAAGAATCAATATCTCTTTTTAATAAACATTACTTAAAAATTAATTTATGAGCGGAAGTTTTGAATTAATAGACTATTTAATTTTTGGTCTATATGCTGTTACAATTTTATCTATAGGATTATGGGTATCAAGGGATAAAAAGGGTAAACAAAAAAATGCAGAAGATTATTTTTTAGCTAGTAAGTCATTACCATGGTGGGCAGTAGGTGCTTCTTTGATTGCAGCAAATATATCTGCCGAGCAATTTATTGGAATGTCTGGATCAGGTTTTGCTCTAGGATTAGCAATAGCTTCTTATGAATGGATGGCTGCAATCACACTGCTAGTTGTTGGAAAATATTTTCTTCCAATTTTTATTGAAAAAGGGCTTTATACTATACCTGAGTTTATTGAAAAAAGATTCAGCACTAATTTAAAAACTATACTTGCTGTATTTTGGATAGCACTTTTTGTATTTGTTAATCTTACAACAGTTTTATTTTTAGGAGGTAAAGCATTAGACACTATTGTAGGTGTTGGTGATGGCTCAATTATTTTAAATAGTATAATTGGATTAAGTTTATTTGCACTTGCATATTCTCTTTGGGGAGGACTTGCTTCAGTAGCTTGGACAGATGTAATTCAGGTGGTAATCTTAATTTTTGGTGGACTTTTAATGACCTATTTTGCACTAGCCAATGTAACAGATTCAGGAGGAGTTATTGATGGATTAAAGTATGTATTTGAAAAAGCACCTGAAAGATTTTCAATGATATTATCAAAAGGTGAAATAATAACTCCTAACGGTAGAGATGCATGGTTTGACCTTCCAGGCATTGCAGTTTTAATTGGTGGTATGTGGGTTGCCAATCTTTATTACTGGGGGTTTAACCAATATATTATTCAAAGAACTTTGGCAGCAAAGAGTTTAGCAGAAGGTCAAAAAGGTATTGCTTTTGCTGCATTTTTAAAGTTGATTATTCCTGTAATTGTTGTTCTACCTGGGATTATTGCTTATGTAATGAATTTAGATAATACAGGTATGCTTACCGCAGCCTCAGTTGATCCAGGTTTTATATATTCAGATGGCAGCTTTGCAAATGACAACGCAGCTCCATGGTTAATTAAGAATTTTATTCCTGCTGGAGTTAAAGGTTTAATTCTTGCAGCTTTAGCTGCGGCTATTGTATCATCTTTAGCTTCAATGCTTAATTCAACTTCAACTATCTTCACAATGGATATATATAAATCTCATTTTAATAAAAACGCATCTGACGCTAAGATGGTATCTGTTGGTAGAATAACTGTTGTTGTTGCTTTAATAATTGCAATATTAATTGCACCTCAACTAGAAGGTTTAGGTCAAGTATTTATTTTTATTCAAGAATATACAGGGGTTGTTAGTCCTGGAATTTTAGCAGTATTTTTAATGGGGTTATTCTACAAAAAAGCAACTAATAACGCTGCAATTTGGGGGGCAATGTTATCGATCCCTATTGCAATGTATTTTAAGGTTGCTCCAAAAGGATGGAGTGATGCATCTATTTTTATAGATCTTCCATTTATGCATCAAATGGGGTATACTTGTATTGCTACACTTGGTGTTATTGCAATAATCAGTTATTTAGAGGGTAATAATGATGATCCCAAAGGAATAAATCTTACAAAAAAATTATTCTCAACTGATAGCAATTTCAACATTGCAGCATTTGGAATTTTACTTATAACAGCCTTCTTATACGCAATGTTTTGGTAAAATAAGATTAAGTTTGAAAGAAATATAACCCCCCATAAATTGATGGGGGGGTTAAAATTTTTAAAGATTTAGTCTTAAGGAAGTAAAGAAATATGCACCATCAGACCCAATCTGAACTGCATCACTTAATCCTCCTTGATCTGTCCAACCATCAAACTGAGGAGTTGGATATGTATTAAGAATGTTAGTACCACCAAGAATTAAATCTAAACTAGGTGATAAATCATACTTAAAACTAAAATCAAGTGAGCCAACAGCTTCGTAAACATCTGTTGCAGTATCAATTGAAGCTGTTGATGGATCATCAACCCATTGAAAGTCCTGAAGTATAACTTCACTAAACTGAGTCCATACAACATTAAAACTTAATTTCTCTTTTGAGTAATTTAAATTATATGAAAACTTACTATCTGGAGCAGCGGTTTCAAGATATGCCTGAGAGAAAGGACCAAAAAATGTTAATTCATCTAGATTACCAGAATTTATTGATTGAATTTCTGTATCATTTATATTACCAGCAATACTTGCTCTTACAGAACCTCCATTAGAAAGCTGTTGAATATAATTAAAAACTACATCAAGACCTGTTGTTCTAGTATCTACACCGTTAGCAAAAAACTGAGCTGCATCAGCACCAACATTAAGGCTAGTTGCATCAAAAATATCTGTTAGAATTATTCTATCGTCAACTGAAATGCTGTAAGCATCAATAGTTGCACTAAATCCACCATTATTGTATGTTAATCCAGCAGAAAAGTTGTTTGCAGTTTCTTCACGTAATGATTCTATTCCAAAAGATTTAGCTACAGTACTTGTATTTGCAGCAAGAAGAGTTCTTTCAGATCTTCCAGCTATAATATTGTTAAAAATTAAATTATAGTGAATTTGAGTAAGTGAAGGAGCTCTAAACCCGTTAGATATTGATGAACGAACAGCTAAGTTATCATTTAATTCTATCCTTGTTGCTATTTTAAAGTTAAGTGTGTTACCAAAATCACTATAATCTTCATAACGTAAAGCGGCAGAGATTAAGAAACTATCACTTGCATTCAATTCAAAGTCTCCATAAAAACCTATATTAGTTCTTGAACGATTGACTTCATTTTCTGGAGTATATCCTGGAAAACCTTGTGAACCTCCAGGAGGTTGATTTCCATATGTATCAATGAAAGGACTTTGAAGAGAAGGATTAGAAATTGCTATTCCATTAACATCATAAATAGCATAAGAGGCTTCTTCACCAGCAAAAATTATAAAGTTTTCAGATCTAAATTCTGTACCAAATGCAATGTTTAGTCCAGATGCAACATCATCAAAATATTTTGAGAAATCAAGTGATGTTACTTTCATCTGCAGTGAATGTCCACCTGCATCAAAATCTGTTGGTGAAGCATCACCTAATGATGCATTATTTGAACCTTGAATGTAATAATGAAAATTATTTGATCCATAAGTATTACTAAAGTCAGCAATCCAACCGTTATTTAATTCGGATAAAACACCAACGGTTAAGTCATTGTCAATAATTTTAGATGTAATATGTGGTGAAAAACCATTTGGATAAAGAGATGCTACTGATCTTGAATCTCCATCTTCTCCAGGAGCTCCTCTTGTAAATGCATAGGCATCAGTATTTCTATCAGATCTTCCACCAAACAAATAAATGTTTGTATTGTCAGATAAAGGAACTGATGAATTAACTACAAATTGAAATTGATCTACTGCAGCGGTTCCGTAACCTTTTCTCCAATCGAAGCTTGGACGTAAAGTTCTATCCTTTGTAAGTAGTTCAGAAGTTATATTAACGAAACCTCCATTTTCTCCTAGGGAAGTTCCATAGTTTAAATCAACTTTAACTGTATTACCATCATAGCTTTTATCTTGACCATCTATACGATTCTTACCTTCAATATTGAATAAATCTGGCTCCCAACCATCTTGTGTATCATAAAATTGTTGAGCATAGTCTCCACCTACCGCTGTACTGTATGCTCCATAAGTTAATCCAGCACTCAGACCGTCAGAGTCATCTTTAAGAACAATATTAACAACACCAGCTATTGCATCTGAACCATACTGAGCAGAAGCACCATCTCTTAAAACTTCAACTCTTTTTATTGCTGAAGTTGGGATAGCATTTAAATCTGTTCCCGAGTTTCCACGCCCTTTTGTACCAAAAACGTTTACTAATGAAGACTGATGTCTTCTTTTACCATTAACTAGAACTAGAGTTTGATCTGGCCCTAAACCTCTTAACGAAGCAGGATCAATATGATCAGCTCCATCAGAACCAGATTGCTTTGTAGCATTAAAAGATGGAACAGAGTACTGAAATAAGTCATTAAAGTTAGATCTACCTGTTGTTATAGATAATTCGGATACGTCAACTATATCAACGGGTGCAGGTGATTCTAAAACTGATCTATTATAATTTCTGGAACCAACTAAAAGAACTTCTTGAAGTTCAATACCGGGATTTAAAACAATATTTAATACATCATTGGAATCAACAAGTATTAATTCTGATTCAAAACCAATAAAATCAATTTTTAGAGTTTGTCCACTAGCAACATTAATTGAGAAATTTCCATCAATGTCAGTTGTAACTCCAGTGGAAGTTCCAATAATCTGAATTGTAGCGCCAGTTAAAGGAATACCATTATTATCAGTAACAGATCCTGAGATACTGTTTTGAGAATAAATTGGTTGTATAATCATCACTAAAAGGATGATACTAAATAATTTTTTCATGATTAATTTGTTTGTAATTTTTTTATATTATAAAAGTATTCAACTCAATTAATAAAGGTTCTTAACAAGAAATAAACAATTGAACTTGATACAAACTATTTTGAATTTGATAAATTTCCTATCCTTTTTTTAGGAATTTATTACTTTAATTAAGGAAAAAAGATAATTTGATAATTTCTAAAATTATATATTATTAAAATCTAAAAGCTTAGGTTCAAATTTAGAGGCTAACTCAAATTCTATTTGAGCATAACTATTTATAATAATATCACCCTTATTTAGAAAAATTCAAGCTATTTATTACTCTATTTCTCTTGCTTTTGATAAAGAGCTTGCTACAAGACCAGCAGGAACAGTTACTATTCCTAAGCCAAGAATTAATATAAAAAAAGTAAAGATTTTACCTCCAACAGTTATAGGATATACATCTCCATATCCAACTGTAGTTAGAGTTACTATAGTCCACCACATACTGTGAAAAACTGATTGAAATTTATCAGGTTGAGCTTCGTTTTCAAAGAAATATATACCAGCTGAAACAACAAATATTAAGATAAATGTTACAATCAAGAATAGCATTACCTCTTCTTTTACTTCTTTAGCAGCAATACCTAATCTTCTAATTGCCTTATTATATCTTACAAGCTTAAGAACTCTAAATATTCTAAAGATTCTGAAAACTCTTAAAAATCTCAAATCTACAAATGATGATAAGAAATAAGGCGCAATTGCTAGGAAATCAATAATTCCATAAAAGCTAAAAATATATTTAAAAGGATTCTTTGCAACAAAAACTCTTAAGAAGTATTCAACAAGAAAAACATAAATACAGAATGTTTCAAATGATTTTAAAAGTATTATTGACCAATCAGACAGATTAGGAAGAGTTTCAATAGAAAATGCTAATAGAGAAGAAAATATTAAAACTTGAATAAAAAAGTCGAATACTTTACCTTTTTGAGTGGTATTATCTTCAACAATACTCCAGAGATATTTCTTTATATTCATTATCCTAATTTAGAAAAATTCAAGTTTTTTCAAGTTAATAAAGCAAAAAAAAAGAGCAAAAGTTCAACTATTGTTCAACTTGCTCTATGTGTTTACATCTATTAAAAATTGGAAGCCTTGCTATAACTGGAGCCAATACCGAGATTTGAACTCGGGACCTTTTCCTTACCAAGGAAACGCTCTACCCCTGAGCTATATCGGCAAAAAGTAGAGCGGGAGACGAGGGTCGAACTCGCGACATTCAGCTTGGAAGGCTGACGCTCTA
>JAFMFH010000033.1 GCA_017856235.1 Flavobacteriaceae bacterium
GGTAAAACTTATCACTATTCAAGTGGTAATACCCAAATATTATCTATGCTTATTGAAAAAGCAACTGGTATGAAAATAAATGATTATTTTGAAAAAGAATTCTGGTCAAAAATTAATCCTAAAAATGATGCATATTGGCAAATAGACAGCAAGGAATCAGGAAACGTAAAATCATTCTGCTGCTTTCATTCAAATGCAAGAGATTTTTCTAGGCTTGGTAAACTATATCTTGACAATGGTAGCTGGAATGGTAATCAGATTGTTGATCCCACATTTATAAAAAGGTCTGTAAAACCGTATTTAGATAACTTTGATGCTTATGGAATTGGAGTGTGGCTGTCTAATTATAAAGATTTAAAAATATCTCTAATGAGTGGTCATCAAGGACAATATGTAATTATGATACCTGAAAAAAAATTAATAATTACTAGGCTTGGTAAAAGAGATATTGATCTTGGAAGGCCAGGAGTTTCCCCCGATGTATTTGTTTATATTGACGAAGCTTTAAAACTTATGAACTAAAGAGACAACTCTAGCTTTATTGGGCAATGATCAGAGTGGTGAACATCACTTAAAATCGATGCATTAACTATACTTTCCTCAATTGATTTTGATACCATGTTATAGTCAATTCTCCACCCCTTATTATTTGCTCTTGAATTTGCTCTGTAACTCCACCAACTATATTGATGCGGTGATGAGTTTACAAAACGAAATGAATCAATAAATCTTTCTCCAATAAAACTATCTAGCCATTCTCTTTCTTCTGGCAAAAACCCTGAGACGTTCTTATTCCTAATAGGGTCATGAATATCAATAGCTTTATGACAAATATTATAATCGCCACAAATAACTAAATTTTTTATTTCATTATTTAATTGATAAACATAATCTTTAAAGTCATACATAAATTTAAACTTAAAATCAAGTCTATCTAGATTTGTTCCTGATGGAAGATATAAACTTATTATAGATACCTTATCAAAATCAAGCCTAATGATTCTTCCCTCAAAATCCATATAATCTATTCCTGAGCCATACTCAACATGATCAGGTTTTTGTTTTGAAAATATTGCAACGCCACTATAACCCTTTTTTTGAGCTGAAAACCAGAATGTGTTATATCCTAAATTTTCAATTTTAGAAACATCAACTTGTTCTTTATTTGCTTTTATTTCTTGAAGACATATGACATCAGGAGATTCTCTTTTTAGCCAGTCAATAAATCCTTTATTTATTGCGGCTCTTATGCCATTTACATTATAACTAATAATATTCAACTAAAGCTTTTTTAATAAACTTTTAAGTGTTAATTCACTATCAACAATAGATTTTAAATCTTCTATGTTTATTCTTTTTTGATCCATAGAGTCCCTATCTCTTATTGTAAATGAATCATCTTCAATTGTTTGGTGATCAATTGTAATACAATATGGAGTCCCAATTGCATCTTGTCTTCTATATCTTCTTCCTATTGCATCTTTATCATCATAAACAAGATTGATCTCATGACTAAACTCATTCATAATTTTTCTAGCATATCCTGGAAGTCCATCTTTTTTGAGTAGTGGAAGAACTGCTAATTTGTTTGGAGCAATTTGCTTAGGTATACTCATAACATTTCTTGTAGATCCATCTTCCAAAGTTTCTACTTTAAATGAGTTAGATATAATTGCAAGAAACATTCTATCTAAACCAATAGATGTCTCAAGAACATATGGTGTATAGTTTTTATTTAATTCAGGATCAAAATATTGGATTTTCTTACCTGAAAGCTCCTCGTGACTTTTAAGATCGAAATCAGTTCTTGAGTGAATACCCTCAAGTTCTTTAAACCCAAAGGGGAAATTAAACTCAATATCGCATGCAGCGTCAGCATAATGAGCAAGTTTATCATGATCATGGAATCGAAATAAACTAGAGTCAATACCTAAATTTAAGTGCCAGTTTAGTCTTTTATCTTTCCAATGATTGAACCATTTTTCCTGGGTTCCAGGTTTAATGAAAAATTGCATTTCCATTTGCTCAAATTCCCTCATTCTGAAGATAAATTGTCTGGCAACAATTTCATTTCTAAATGCCTTACCAGTTTGAGCAATTCCAAAAGGAATTTTCATTCTTGAGGTCTTTTGAACATTTAAATAGTTTAAGAAAATTCCTTGAGCAGTTTCAGGTCTTAAGTATAAATCCATGCTTGACTCTTCAGAAGCTCCTAACTTTGTGCTAAACATAAGGTTAAATTGTCTGACTTCTGTCCAATTACATGTTCCTGAAATTGGACATTTAATTTCCATATCATCAATTATTTTTTTTACTTCTACCAAGTCATCTTTTTCAAATGCAGAGACCATTCTAGATTTTAGTTCATTAATCTGATTTGTTAATTCTAAAACTTTTGGACTAGTATTAAGAAATTGATCTTTATCAAATTTTTCTTTAAATCTTTTTTCAGCTTTTTGAACTTCTTTCTGGATTTTAGAATTTAGTTTTTCAATAAATTCTTCTATTAAAACATCAGCTCTATATCTTTTCTTAGAGTCCTTGTTATCAATAAGAGGATCATTAAAAGCATCTACATGGCCTGATGCAACCCAAGTCTTTGGATGCATAAATATTGCAGAGTCTATACCTACAATATTTTCATTTAGCTGAACCATGGATCTCCACCAATATTCTCTTATATTATTTTTTAGAAGTGCACCATTGTGAGCATAATCATAAATTGCATTTAGTCCCTCATAAATCTCACTTGATGGAAATATAAATCCATATTCCTTAGAATGTGAAATAATCTTTTTTAGAGAGTCTTTATCCATGAGTATATTGCAAAAATAGTTCTTTTTACTATTTTAAATACTTTAATTTGTATTTGAATTAATTCAATGAAGAATTTAGTATATATATTATTTTCAGTAATTATTATTTTTGGTTGTGCTAAAAGAGGAACCCCATCAGGTGGGCCAATGGATAGTATTCCCCCAGTTCTAGTTAAAGCTAGTCCAAAATTAAATTCAATAAATTTTGATTCTGAAGAGATTAGGCTAACATTTAATGAGTGGGTTAAGCTAGATAAAGTTCAAGATCAATTAATCATTTCTCCTCCACTAGAAAAATCATCATATGAAATAAAACCTTTATCGGGAGTTACAAAAAAAGTTTTTTTAAAATTTCTTGATAGTTTAAGCCCAGAAACAACTTATACTATTAACTTCGGTAATAGCATTCAAGACAATAATGAAAACAATCCTCTAACATTTTTTAGCTATACGTTTTCTACAGGTGAGACAATAGACTCTCTATATATTAGGGGTAATACAAAAGATGCATTTAATCAAGAGCCTGATGAATATGTATCTCTTCAACTATATCGAATAGATTCATTATTTAAAGACTCAATAATTTTTCAAGATAAGCCTACATATATTTCTAATACACTTGATTCAACAAATTATAAATTTCAAAATTTAAAAGAGGGAAAATATTTACTTATTGCACTAAAAGACGTTGATAATAATTATTTTTTTGATCCTTTTTATGATAAAATAGGATTTATAGACTCACTAATAACTCTACCCAGAGATTCAGTTATTGATCTAAAACTTTTTAAAGAAGAAACTGAGATAATATGGGATAAGCCTCATTTTATTAATAGCGAAAAAATTGGATTTGGTTACTACGGAAAATTAGATTTAGATAAGATAAAAATTGAGTCTAATATTCCTGATTCAGTTAATTATGTATTCATTAAAGAAAAAGAAACTGATACTCTAAATCTTTGGCTATCTAGAAATAGCTTTGATTCATTGAATTTCAGTTTAATTGAAACTGATACGATCAAACTTACAACAGTAAAATTTGATAGAAAAAGAGATAGTTTGATTGACTCTTTGAATATAAGTCCAAAGACAGTTAACATAATCCATCTTAAAGAATCATTTAAGATTTCATCAAATATTCCGTTAAATAAGATTGAAGATTCACTTATTACTATCAGGGATATTGACTCACTTACTATACCATTTTCAACTAGCATTAACGATAGATTAGATGAAATCGATATCGATTTTGAAGTTTCACCATCGGACAATTATAAAATATTTATAAAACCAAAAGCAATTAAAGACATTCGAGGAACGGTGAATGACTCCCTTCAATACAATGTTGTTAGTCAATCTCTAGAAGATTATGGAAATATCTTTCTTGATGTTATAACAAATAATGATTCTAAATATATTCTTCAATTGTTAGACTCTAATTCAAATATTATAAGAGAGTTTAATAATGTTAATTCCAGCTCAACATTTATTTTTGATTATATAACACCTGGTAAATACACATTTAGATTAATTGAAGATCTGAACTTAAATGATATTTGGGATACCGGAAATTATTTAAAACAAATTCAACCTGAACCAGTATACTATTTTCTAAATGATCTTGATGTTAGGGCAAATTGGGATCTTAATGAAATATTTAATTTAAATCTTTTAAATTCTTTAAAGGATTCTATAAATTAAAGTTTTGCTTTTAAAAATTCTTTATTCATCCTTGCTATATTTTTAATGGATATGCCTTTTGGACATTCAACCTCGCATGCGCCAGTATTAGTGCAATTACCAAAACCTTCTTCATCCATTTGCTTTACCATATTAAGAACTCTATCTTTCGCTTCGACTTGTCCTTGAGGTAAATATGAGAACTGGGATACTTTTGCTGACACAAAAAGCATTGCAGAAGCATTTTTACAAGTTGCAACACAAGCTCCACAACCTATACATGTCGCCGCATCAAAAGCATTGTCTGCATCTTCTTTTCTAATTGGAATTGTGTTTGCATCTTGTGTATTACCTGAAGTATTTATACTAATATATCCACCTGCATGTTGAATCCTATCAAAAGACGTTCTGTCAACAACTAAATCTTTTATAACTGGGAATGAACTAGCTCTAAATGGCTCTATAACTATTGAGTCACCATCCTGAAACTTTCTCATATGCAATTGACAAGTAGTGATTCCAGTATCAGGTCCATGTGCTCTTCCATTTATAAATAAAGAGCAACTTCCGCAAATACCTTCTCTACAATCATGATCAAATGCAACTGGGTCAACTCCTTCAATAATTAATTTCTCGTTTAGAACATCCATCATTTCAAGGAAAGACATATCAGGAGTTATTTCATCAATTTCATAATTTTGAAAAGATCCATTTGAATCTGCATTAGTTTGTCTCCATATTTTAAGGTATAACTTCATATTAATACTTTACTAGTTTATTATTTGTAAGATCTTGTTTTAATCTCTATATCTTCATAATCCAAGTCTTCTTTATGAAGTATTGGATTTGAAGGATCATTATTATATTCCCAAGCTGAAACAAATTTAAATTTTTTATCATCTCTTATTGCCTCTCCGTCATCTGTTTGGAACTCTTCCCTAAAGTGTCCTCCACAAGACTCATTTCTTTCAAGAGCATCAATTGCAAATAATTCCCCTAACTCTAGGAAGTCAGAGACTCTTGTTGCTTTTGCTAGTTGCTCATTAAATTCATTTAATCCTCCAGGTATTTTTACATTTTTGTGAAAGTCTTCTCTTAACTCTTTAATCTCTTTTATAGCAGACTTTAAATCTTTTTCATTTCTTGACATACCACATTTGTTCCACATTATTTTACCTAACTTTTTATGGTAAAAATCAACTGATTTTTCACCTTTATTTGATAATAGCTTTTTTAATTTTTCTAATACTTCTTTTTCACTTTTTTCAAATTCAGGAAGATCTGTAGAAATTTCACCTGTACTTATTTCATTTGATAAATAATCCCCTATAGTATAAGGTAAAACAAAATAACCATCTGCCAATCCCTGCATTAAAGCTGATGCTCCAAGTCTATTAGCACCATGGTCTGAGAAGTTTGCCTCCCCAATTGCAAAGCATCCAGGTATAGATGTCATCAAGTTATAGTCAACCCAAACACCACCCATGGTATAGTGAACAGCTGGATAAATCTTCATAGGTATCTCATATGGATTCTCATCAACTATTTTCTCATACATTTGGAATAGATTACCATATTTTTGTTTGACAATTTCCTTACCTAATTTCAATACTAACTTTGAGTCAGATGAATCAAGTCCACTAACTTTAGCTTTCTCTTCACCATATCTTATTATAGCATGAGAAAAATCTAAGTATACTGCTTCACCCGTTTTATTAACTCCATAACCATTATCACACCTCTCTTTAGCAGCTCTTGAAGCAATATCTCTTGGAACAAGATTTCCAAAAGCAGGGTATCTTCTCTCTAAGTAATAATCTCTTTTATTTTCTGGTATATCCAGTGGTGATAATTTTCCCTCTCTGATTAATTTTGCATCAGCTTTTTCTTTTGGCACCCATATTCTTCCATCATTTCTTAAAGACTCAGACATTAAAGTCAACTTTGACTGGTAATCCCCTGAAACAGGAATACATGTTGGGTGTATTTGTGTAAAACAAGGGTTAGCAAAAAAAGCCCCTTTTTTATGAATTTTCCAGGCTGCAGATACATTACTTCCCATAGCGTTAGTGGAAAGAAAGAAAATATTTCCATACCCTCCTGATGCAATTACTACTGCATGTGCAGAGTGTCTTTCAATTTCACCATTAACTAAGTTTCTAGCAATAATTCCTCGAGCCTTACCCTTTACAATAACAATATCCATCATTTCATGTCTACTATACATCTTAATTTTACCACGAGCAATTTGTCTATTCATAGCTGAGTAAGCACCAAGAAGAAGCTGTTGACCTGTTTGTCCCTTAGCATAAAAAGTTCTTGAAACTTGAACACCTCCAAAAGATCTATTATCTAGAAGTCCACCATAGTCTCTTGCAAATGGAACACCCTGTGCAACACATTGGTCAATTATATTTCCTGAGACTTCAGCAAGTCTATAAACATTTGCTTCTCTTGACCTGTAATCTCCTCCTTTTATAGTATCATAAAAAAGTCTGTAAGTTGAATCTCCGTCACCTTGATAATTTTTTGCAGCATTTATTCCTCCCTGAGCAGCAATTGAATGAGCTCGTCTTGGTGAATCTTGAAAACAAAATGACTTTACGTTGTAACCTAGTTCAGCAAGAGTAGCAGAAGCAGAAGCACCAGCAAGTCCAGTTCCAACAACAATTATATCAATATTTCTTTTATTAGATGGGCTAACAAGGTTGATCTTTCCTTTGTGATTTGTCCATTTACTGTCTAAAGGACCTTTTGGTATTTTTGAATTTAATTTGCTCATGCTGTAATATTGTGAAATATTGCTATAAATATGAATCCTGCAGGTATTATTATTGAAAACAGAAAAGTAACTTTTTGAATTAAATTATAATACCTGGAATCAACTCCAACTGTTTTAAAAGAAGAACTAAAACCATGCAATAGATGTAATGCTAAAAAGATAAAAGAGAAAGAATAAATAGAAGTTCTTATGGGACTTTCAAATTTATGAACTAACTCTTCAAAATATCTATTAGGATCTTCTGGAAGTACTTCAACATATTTATAATTCATTTCAGGAATCCAAAAATCAATAAAATGCATTACTAAAAAAACTAGGACAACTCCACCACTAAAAATCATATTTCTTGAAATCCATGAAGAATTTGAGCCCCCCGAAAATTTTATGTAATTTTTTTTTCTTGACTTTGCATTTAATAGTTCAAGATAGAATCCCATTACGAAATGAAAAATTACTCCAAATATTAATATTGGCTGAAGAACAAATTGAACTAATGGATTTGTTCCCATAAAATGAGAAAGCATATTAAATATATCCTCACTAAATACAGAAGTTACATTAATTAAAAAGTGTTGCGTTAAAAACACAACTAAGAAAAGACCCGATAGGGCCATCAATATTTTTCTTCCAATTGAGGAACTAAATAAATTCATCTACATTAATTCTAAAACAAAATTAATGCATAAACGTTTAAATAACTACTGAATTTGAAATTCCTTTTCTAAATTATCCTTATCTGTAATAATTAAAACCTTATATAGACCCTTTTCTAAATATTCATTATTATTCATTAGATCATAACTAATAAAGTTGAATCCCTTATCTAGTTTACCTTCACTTTTATAAACGTTATTTTCATTAGAATCATTAATTGAAATATTATAGCCAGTTGACAAAGATGAAAACAGAGTAATACAAAGCTTTGGAGTATAAGCTTGGCTCCAAATACTTCTTTGGGCACCCCAAGAATTTGACTTTTTAATGTTATTCAGTGGGTATATATATAGCGAAGAATCAAGTATTTCATCCGACAAATCTTGAATTTTTTTAATATCTGCTAAATAAATTGATCTTCCATGTGTTCCAACCAATAAGTGTTTTTCATCAGTCTGAATAACTAAATCATGGACAGCTGCAGACGTGAGACCATTACTAAATGGTTCCCATGTATTTCCTTGGTCTAATGAGATATATACTCCATGGTCATTACCAATATATAAAATGTTTTTATTCATATTATCCTCTATTACAACATTTATAGGAGAATCTGGAAGATTTGAACTTATAGACTCCCAAGTTTTTCCATAATTCTTACTTTTAAAAATATAAGGTGAGAAATTATCCCATCTATAACCATTTAGAGAAGCGTAAATAACTTTCTCATCATGATTTGATGCATAAACTTTACTTACCCATAAATCTTGAGGTAAGCTATTAGAAATATTCTTCCAGGTTTTTCCACCATTTTGTGTAACATGAATAAGACCATCATCACTTCCAACATAGATTAAACCTTCAGTTATTGGCGATTCTGAAATTGTAGTAATTGTCCCATATGGCACATTCCCTTTTTTACCACCTTTGGTTAAATCTTCCGATATATTTTTCCAATCATCTCCTTGATTAGTTGACTTATGTAAAAAATTTGAACCAAGATAAAGTACGTCTTGATTATGAGGTGATAATAAAATAGGAGTCTGCCAGTTAAATCTAAAAGGGGACTGTCCAAGTTCATGGCTAGGTTTAATAGACTTTCTTTTGCCAGAGTCTAAATCTAACCTGGCATAAAAACCAAATTGAGATCCTGTGAAGACAATATTTGGATTTCTGTTATCAATTTGGACTTCCATTCCATCTCCACCTAGAATGCCTTTCCATGGATATTGGCCTGTCATATTCCATCTTTTGTTCACAACTGAGTTATGGGGCCCCATCCAAACACCATTGTCTTGAAGCCCACCATAAACATTATATGGCTTTTGGTAGTCTACATTTATTGCATAAAATTGTCCAACTTCAGTAGAATTATTCTTTATCCAATTTTCTCCATCATCGTAGGTAATGTTTACTCCTCCATCATTACCATTTATTAGGTGTCCCGGCTTTTCTGGATTTATCCACAGGTCATGATGATCAGCATGTACATTTTCTTTACCTATTCTATAAAAAGTTTTACCTCCATCATCAGAAGATAAAATTGGAACCCCATAAGTATATATTTTTTCACTATTATTTGGATCAACATGGATTTTACCAAAATAGTATCCATAGGTATTGTAAACTCCATCAAGATAAGTTTCATGAGTTTTTTCCCATTTGTTTCCACCATCATTGCTTCTATATACTTCTGCACCAATTATTGGTGTATCAAACAATTCAGAGTTTGCATTTACTAAATACTTATATAAGTCTTCAGGTTTAAGTTTACCATCATTAATGTCTTTTTTAATTGCTTCAGGTTTATATTTTGATGGAAATCCATTAGATCGTAAAAAAGCTTTAAGATCATCAGTACTTATATCATTAAAGTTTTCTACAGTCATGCCTATAAAGGACTCTTTAGCTAAACCTTGATCTTCTTCTCTTTCAGTAGATTCTCTAAAGTTCTGATTATCGACAACTGCGTAAACTATATTTTTGTCAAAGACTGCTAATCCAATCCTTCCTAGTCCAGCTCCTGTGGGAAAACCAGATTCATCATTAGAAATTAAGATCCAATTATCTCCTCCATCTATACTTTTATATATGCCTGATCTATTACCATCTTCGTCAAAGTTCCAAGCCTTCCTGTCTTTTTCCCATGATGTTGCATACATTATATTAAAGTTTCCTGGTGTATCAGACATATCAATAATTCCAGTTACATCATTTATATACAATGTCCTAGTCCAGCTTTCACCTCCATCTTTTGTTACATATACACCTCTATTAATGTTATTTGAATATAGATGTCCAGTAACTCCAATTACTACATGATCAGAATTTTCTGGATTAATTAAAATTTTTCCAATATGATGACTATCATGTAAACCAACATTTTTCCAATTTGAGCCATCAGCTTTTGTCTTTAAAATTCCTATTCCAGAATATGAAGATCTTGAAGAATTATTTTCTCCTGTCCCTACCCATAATATACCATTACTCCAATCCATTGCAATCTCTCCAATATTTTGTGTTGGCCATTCATCAGAAATAGAATCAAATGATGTCCCATTATTGTCTGTATACCATACTCCTCCTGAGGCATATGCAACATAGAACTTTGTTGGGTCTTTGGGGTTGACTTCAAGCGCAACAACTCTTCCACTCATAATTGTTGGACCTATGTTTTTAAATTTAATGTTTTTGACTCTAGATGATTGGACTAAAACCTCTTTTTCCTTGTAGGCCTTAATTATACTTTCTGCATCTGTTGGGTTTGGTTGAGAAAATAGAACAAAAGAACTAATTAAGCTAAGTGAAATTGACAAAATTTTTTTCATAATTTTTAATTTTACCTTTAATTTAAAAACATTATATTAAAAAAGGGTTAATTGATAAAAATTAAATGAGATATATTCCACTGAGTAATTCAATATACAAAAGAAACAGAAGAAATTTCATGAATGAAATGAAGGGTAATTCTATGGCTGTTTTCAACTCTAATGATATATATCCAGTAAGTGCTGATTCCGAACTACCTTTTGAACAACATAGAGATATTTTCCATCTTACAGGTATTGATCAAGAAGAAACTATTTTATTACTTTATCCTCCATCAAAAGATGATAAGACAAGAGAAATACTTTTTATAAGAAAATCAGACAATCATACTAAAGTTTGGGAAGGTGAGAAATTAAGTAAAAAACAGGCAAATCAACTATCTGGTATTGATAGCATATTCTTTATAGATGATTTCAAAGATGTACTTAATTCAATCGCAACTAAAGTTGATACTTTTTATATAAATAAAAATGAGCACTATAGAGCAAATTCTCCAGTTGAAACAAGGGAGGATAGATTTATTTCATGGCTCTTAAAAAATTACCCTGCTCA
>JAFMFH010000034.1 GCA_017856235.1 Flavobacteriaceae bacterium
TAAAGATTTTGCTGTCAAAGGAAATATGATGGAAATGGCAATCGGTATTATAATCGGGGCCTCGTTTAATTCTGTTATAGACGTATTGGTTAAACAAATACTGCTCCCCCCGCTTTCATTACTATCAAATGGTCTAAATATAGATTCTAAAAAGATAATTCTAAGACAAGCTGAAATTAGCTCTTCTGGTAATATAATTAACGAAGAAGTAGCGATAAATTATGGTTTTTTTATTGAAACTTTTATAGATTTTATGATTGTTGCTTTTACAATTTTTATGGTAATTAAATTCATGAATAGATTACAGATACAAGCTGAAGATCCAGATAATAAAAAAGTTCCAACTCCTAAAAACATCAAACTTCTTACAGAAATAAACGAATCACTGAAAGACTTAAATAAGAATCTAACAAAGAAAAATTAAGTTTTATATACATTAAATTGATATAAATGGTATGATGTATGAAAGTAAACAACTTTTTTGAAACCTTTATTAGGAACTATTCCGTGAAAGTTGTTATAGATATATTTTTTTTCAACAGATTCGACCTCATTTAATGCATTAAGCAGCTTTATTTTTTCATCTTCAAAAACTAAGTTTTTATCACTGTAGGTGTTAAAGAACTTAAGTGTTGGTAGATTTCTAATATAGTTTTTAACGTTATATCTGACAATATATTTTAGGTAAAATCTATGAAATACTCCAAAGAATAAACCAACAAAAGAATATAGGATATTTGACTTAGTTTTATTAAGATACATTTCTACAAATCTTCTACAGTGCTTAAGCATCATTGAGGAGTTCATTTTTCCCCATTTAGGAATACTTTCTTCATTTAATTTATCTATTGATGAGTATAATTTTATGTATTCCATTAATATTCTATAAGTTTTTTCAATTTTTCTTTTAATCTACTATTTGATAAAAAGCCCTTTTCAAGATTATTTGAGAATGGAACAGGTGTATCTAAAGATCCCACTCTAATAATAGGAGCATCCAAGTATTCAAAAATTTCTTCTGAAATAGTAGCTGAGATTTCTCCAATAAATCCGTTAATAAGAGTATCTTCACTTAAAAGTAATACTTTACCTGTTTTCTTTATTGAATTGAAAACTAGTTGCTTATCCCAAGGAACAAGTGTATTTAAATCAATAATTTCTATAGAATCATTTTTAAAAGATTTTACTACATCTAAAGCCCAATGAACACCCAAGCCGTATGTAATTATTGTTACATCTGAACCAATTGATCTAATTTTTGCTTTTCCTAACTCAATAGTATAATAATCCTCGGGAATCTCTTCAGAAAAAGTTCTATAAATGTATTTATGTTCAAAGTACATTACTGGATTAGGATCTTCTATTGAAGCATTTAACAAACCCTTAGCCTCATATGAATGAGATGGATATACAACCTTTAAGCCAGGTACTTTTGTAAACCAAACTTCGTTAGACTGAGAATGAAAAGGACCAGCCCCTACTCCACCTCCACAAGGCATTCTTACAACTATGTCTGAGTTTTGTGACCATCTATAATTTGATTTAGCAATTAAGTTAACAATAGCTGTGAAACCAGAGCTTATAAAGTCTGCAAACTGCATCTCAACAATTGATTTATATCCTCCTATAGATAAGCCATATGCAGTAGATAGAATAGCTGACTCGCAAAGTGGTGTATTAAAAACTCTTTCTTTCCCATATTTTTCAATTAAACCTTCAGTTACTTTAAATACACCTCCATATTCTGCAATATCTTGACCCATAATCACTAGGTTTTCATATTTTGACATAGATTCATCAATTCCATTCTTAATTGCATCTACAAATCTAACTTCTTTATTAATTGAGTTATCTGAAAGATTCTTAGCTGGTATAAAGTTTTTGTAAACATCATTAAGTTCTAAGTTTTTATCAAACTGAGTTTCGTTATAAGATTTAGCCTTATCCCAGTTAGAATCAATTTCTTTTTCAAGATCATTTTTAATCTCTTTAAGAGTTTTATTATCTAGATTTTTAGATTTAACTAAGAATTCTTCAAAATGCTTTATTGGATCCCTTTTAGCCCACTCTGCTATTATTTTAGGATCTATATAAGCTTGACCACTTGCCTCTTCATGACCTTTCATTCTAAATGTTTTAAATTCAATTAGCACAGGCTTTTTATTAGACCTCATTTTCTTAACAACTTTTATTAAGCAGTTGTAAACATCAATAACATTATTTCCATCTACTACATATGAATCCATGTTATAACCAGCTGCTCTATCTGCAAGGTCTTCAATAGCGTACTGCTCATTAACTGGTGTAGATAGTCCATATCCATTATTTTCTATACAAAATATTACAGGAAGATTCCAGGTTGATGCTAGATTTAATGATTCATGAAAATCTCCTTGACTAGTACCTCCATCTCCAGTAAAAACAGCACAAAGTTTGTTATTACCTTTTAGTATGTTAGAAAGAGCTATACCACAAGCAACTCCCATTTGAGGTCCTAAATGTGATATCATTCCAACTATGTGATGCTCATTAGACCCAAAATGAAAACTTCTATCTCTTCCTTTTGTAAATCCTTCCTGCTTACCTTGCCACTGAGCAAATAATTTATCTAAAGGAATTTCTCTTGATGTAAATACAGATAAATTTCTATGCATAGGAAGTATGTATTCATCACTCTCCAAAGCAAGAGTTACACCAGTAGAAATAGCTTCTTGACCAATTCCACTAAACCATTTTGATACCTTTCCTTGTCTTAGAAGAATAATCATTTTCTCTTCAATCATTCTTGATTTGAGCATGTTTTTAAAAAGATTCAATAAAACTTTTTTATCAATATTTTTTACATCAAATTTCATAAAGACCAATCAATCTCTTTTTTTCCATTTTTTTTTAGATGTTCATTGCATAAACTAAAATGCTTATTTCCAAACCATAATCCTCTATTTGCGCTTAAAGGAGATGGATGGCCTGATTCAAGAATTTTATGTTTTTTATCATTAATTAATTTCTTTTTTTGCTTTGCAAAAGAACCCCATAATAAAAATACAGTATTATTTGTTTCCTTAGATATTATTTCAATTACCCTATCTGTAAACGATTCCCATCCTTTATTTTGATGACTTCCAGCTATTCCTTGCTTTACAGTTAACGTGGAGTTTAAAAGCATTACACCTTGT
The DNA here is from genome assembly GCA_017856235.1 of Flavobacteriaceae bacterium. Classification (GTDB taxonomy): domain Bacteria; phylum Bacteroidota; class Bacteroidia; order Flavobacteriales; family Flavobacteriaceae; genus Marisimplicoccus. Next base: position 3,177 of record JAFMFH010000034.1, read on the forward strand.
CTAGACCACCTACTAAGATCTCCATTTCTATCATTATACTTAATACCTAAGTCAGATTCAATTTCTTTAAAAATATTTATTAATGATGGTGGATGATTAACTCCATTATTAACAGAAAAACACAAACCATTTGCCTGATTTGGACCATGATAAGGATCTTGACCGATTATAACAACTTTTAATATATTAATTGGGCATTTATCAAAAGCTGAAAAAATTTCAGATCCCTTTGGGTAACAGTTAGATATTGAATATTCATTTTTTACAAATGAAATAAGTTCTTTAAAGTAATTTTTATTGAATTCTGAAATTAGAAGCTCTTTCCAAGAATCTTCAATTTTTATTGACATCTTTTGGATCCTTTAATTTTCCAACAGATTTTGCAACAATCATTGAAACAGCCGCATCTCCTGTAACATTAACTATAGTTCTACACATATCTAGAGGTCTATCAACAGCAATTATTAAAGCTAATCCAGCTTCTGGAATACCTGCTTGACCAAGAACAATTACAAGCATAACAATTCCTGCGCTAGGAACAGCAGCAGCTCCAATTGATGCAAGAGTAGCAGTAACTATGATTCCTAACTGGGCACCTAGACTAAGATCTAAACCAAATGCTTGAGCTATAAAAACAGCAGCAACCGCCTGGTAAAGACTAGTCCCATCCATATTAACTGTTGCTCCAATTGGTAAGACAAAACTTGATATTTCTTTATCTACACCTAAGTTCTTTTCAGCACAGTCCATTGTTACAGGTAATGTAGCTGCACTTGAGCTTGTAGAGAAACCTAATAGTTGAGCAGCAGAAATACCCTTCATAAATGTTAAAGGATTAACATTAGTTGCCAGTTTTACAATAATATTATAGACTATTATCATTAGGATTAGTCCTATAATTAAAGTTATAGAATACATTCCTAATGCAATAAACAAGTCTAAGCTAGGAGATTCTACAACAAGTGTAGCTAGAAGGGCAAATACACCATATGGAGCAGATTCCATTATTAAGTCAATCAGTTTAAGTATTATAGAATTTAGACCATCAAAAAAATCTTTTACAGGTTTAGCAATTTTAGGATCAATTAGAATTATTCCAATCCCAAAGAATATTGCAAAGAAAATAACCTGAAGCATATTTCTATTATTTGTAGCAGCGTCAAAAATATTTGCAGGCACAATATCAACTAATGGCTGGAGTGGCCCACTTTCAACTTGCTGTTGAGCTTGTTGCTTCTTTTCAATTACTCCTTGTTCATACTCTTGAACAAGATCAATTCTTGTTTCTTCAGTAATAGTACTCCCAGGTTGAACAATATTTACAAGGATTAGTCCAATAATAACAGCTGTTACAGTAGTACATATATAAATTCCAAGTGTTCTAGTTCCAATAGTAGATAATTTAGAAATGTCTTTTAGATCAGAAATACCCTTAACTAAAGAAGCTAAAATCAATGGCATAGCTATTAGTTTCAGTAAATTGATAAATATTGTACCAAATGGTTTTACCCAATCTTTTATTAAATCAGATCCAAATGATGTTTGAGACATACCAAGTCCAAAAACAACACCTAAAACCATTCCAATAATTATTTTCCAATGTAGTTTCATAATTATATTTTAGATAGTTTACTTAATAATAGATAGTCAGCAAGAACTAATGCAGCCATAGCTTCTACTATGGGTACTGCTCTTGGAACAACACACGGATCATGTCTACCTTTGCCTTGTACTTTAACTTTATTCCCTTTATTATCTATAGAATCTTGGTCTCTCATTATTGTGGATACAGGCTTAAATGCAATATTAAAATATATATCCATACCATTTGATATACCACCTTGAACCCCACCAGAATAGTTTGTCTTTGTAGATCCATCCTCATTAAAAGAATCATTATGTTCAGATCCTTTCATTTTAGAGCCTTTAAAACCACTTCCAAATTCAAAGCCTTTAACAGCATTAATTGAAAGCATTGCCTTTCCGAGCTCAGCATGAAGCTTGTTGAAAACTGGCTCTCCAAGACCAACAGGAGTTCCACTTATAATACAAGAAATAATTCCACCAACTGTATCTCCGTTTTTTCTTGTTTGTTTAATTAAATCTTCCATTTCTTTGGACTTATCAAGATCAGGACATCTTACAACTGATTTTTCAATATTTTCAAACTCAACATTTGAATTTTCAAATTCATATTTGATTTTTCCAACTGACGAAACAAAAGCATTTATCTTAACATCCTTTAAAAGAAGTTTAGCAATAGCTCCAGCAACAACTCTAACTACAGTTTCTCTAGCTGAACTTCTACCACCACCTCTATAATCTCTAAAACCATATTTCTTATCATAAACAAAATCTGCATGAGATGGCCTGTAGCTATCCTTTATATGTGTATAATCTTTTGACTTTTGATCTTGATTGGTAATTATAAATCCAATAGGAGTTCCAGTTGATTTACCTTCAAAAATTCCAGATAAAAATTCAACAGAATCATCTTCTTTTCTTTGAGTAACAATTTCAGACTGTCCAGGTCTTCGTCTATTTAACTCAGAATTAATAAAATCTATATCAATATCTATACCTGCAGGACATCCATCTATAACTCCACCTAGTGCCTTACCATGAGACTCACCAAAGGATGAAATTTTAAAGATATTACCGAATGAATTTCCTGCCATAGCTTGAGTTATAAAGATAATATCTTAAATTAAAATACTCTACCGGGATTTAATATATTTTTTGGATCAATAGATTTTTTAATAACTTTCATAAGTTCAATCTCATCTTTACTCCTGCTTTTTATCAAATATTTCTTTTTATCTAGACCTATTCCATGTTCTGCTGAGATTGACCCTTTAACTAATTCCGTGTTACTATATATTATTTCGTTAATCTTAGATTTTAAATCATTATCATCTGAATCTTTTCCAATTATAAAATGTATGTTACCATCTGCTACGTGACCGAATGGAAATATTGTTTCTACACCTTTGCAACTTTTAAGCTCAATAATTATTTTATCAATAACTTCTCCAATTTGTGCTATAGGAATACTTATATCAAAATGCTGATCAAATTTTCTTTCTTCAGCTAAAACAGCTACATCCTCTCTAATTCCCCAAATGTTTAGTTGCTCTTTCTCATCCTTACCTAAGACTGCATCTTTAACAATTCCTTTATCAAGCACTTCCATAATAACTTTTTCAAAAGCATTGTAGTCATTATCAAAGTCTCCACCCATATATTCGATAAAAACATAATATTTATAGTTATCAGTAAGATATTTGTTATACATTGTTTTATCACTGACCATTTGCTTGTAGGTATCATTCCAGAAAAGCTCAAAAGCAGTAAGGTTATTTGAAATTTTATCCTCCATGAAGTTCAATAGCTTTAATACCTTTTCATAGTCATTAGTAGCAGCAAGAGAAGTATATCTTGTCTTAGGGTGCTTATATAATCTTAGAACAACTTTTGTCACTACTCCAAGCGTTCCTTCAGAGCCAATAAATAAGTGTTTTAAATCATATCCAGAATTGTCTTTTATTAGTTTTTTTAAAGATGATATAACAGTTCCGTCAGGAAGAACAACCTCTAAACCTAATACTAAGCTTCTTGTCATACCATACTTAAATACTCTTAATCCTCCAGCATTAGTTGAAACTGCACCTCCTATTTGCGCAGAACCTCTAGCTCCAAAATTTAATGGAAGAAGAAGATCTTTTTCTCTAACAGAAGTAATAATATCTTCAATTATTACCCCTGACTCACATGTAACAGTTTTACCTTTTTCGTCAATTTCAATTATTTTATTCATTTTTTCAAGTGAAACAACTACTTGGTTTTTAGAAGATTTTGTTGAACCAACAAGATTAGTAAGTCCACCGTGAATAACAATTTCTTGATTATTATCATTACAGATTCTCAATATAGCTGACACTTCATTTGTGTCCTTAGGAAGAAGTAAACAAATTGATTCTAAGGGTATATCTGTTTTCCATATATGATAAAATCTTAATTTAAGTTTGTCACCTGTAATTATTGATGATTTATCAAGTATTTTTTCAAAAAGAGTAATTATTTTAATTTCAGACATTTACATTAACAAATTGTTAACTAAAGATATTAATTTTAAAAGATTAAATTTGACCAAAATATTTTGATGAAATATATCTATACACTTATATCCTTTATTCTTGTAATTTCTTGTAGCAATGACAATGCATACATTATAAATGGTTCAGTTAATGTTGATGATGGTACAAAAGTATATGTTCTTATGGCTGACGAGAATAATCAACCTTTCATAATGGACTCAACTGTTGTTAAATCAAATGAGTTCTCTTTTAAAGGTGTATCTGCTTCTCCAGAAATAAGCTATTTACAAGTTGAAGGTGTTAATGGATATGTTTTAGCAATTCTTGAAACAGGAAATATTACTGCTAATTTGAACAAAGATAATCTTACAAGATCTACTGTCTCCGGAACAATTTCAAATGATGATTTTATAAAATATAAATCTGAAACAAAGTCTCTAGTAGATAACATGAATAGTATATCCTCAACTGCTCAAGACGCTATTATGAATGGAGATGTTGAAACTGCAATGAAATTAGAAAAAGATTACAATAGAAAAGAGCAAGAAGTTCTTCTTTATGAATGGGATTTTATTATAAATAATTTAGACTCTTATATGTCTGCTCTTTTATTGGAGGCTTTTATGGTTGAAAATAAGGTCAATAAAGATAGTATTATTGACGTTTATGAAAGCTTTTCTAATAGAATTAAAGTTAGTAATATTGGTAAAAATATAGCAGATTTATTAAGTCAGTTTGAGAATCCAATCCAGGTTGGTGAGATCGCTCCTGATTTCACTGCACCAAGTATCGATGGTACTAATGTTACTCTAAGTGAAATAACTAAAAGCAATACTGTTACACTTCTTGATTTTTGGGCTGCATGGTGTAGACCTTGCAGAGTTGAAAACCCCAATCTAGTAAGGTTATACAAAAAGTACAATCAAAATGGATTTGATATCCTTGGAGTTTCTCTTGATAGAACTAAAGAACAATGGGAACAGGCTATAGAAGATGACAACCTACCTTGGACTCAAGTTTCCAATTTAAGTTTTTGGAATGATCCTGTTGCTAGAAGATATAGCATAAGAGCTATTCCTCAGTCATATCTAATTGATAATACTGGAACTGTAATCGGTAAAAATTTAAGAGGTAACGATCTCGAAGAAAGAATTAAATTTGCATTATCATTAAATGACTGATAATTGCAACTTCTTATATACCTTATATCTTATCCATTAATTAAAATTGTATCTCTTTTACCTTTCTGTTTAATTTACAGACTGTCTGATTTAATTAATCTTCTTCTCTACAGAGTTTTTAAGTATAGACTAAAAACCGTTCGTAAAAACCTAAAACTTGTATTTCCAAGAAAAACAGAGAAAGAGTTAGTCAAAATAGAAAAAGGATTTTACAAACACTTTTCAGATATAACACTAGAAAGTATTAAGGCATATGGTATGAGTGAAAACGACATGAAAAGAAGATATAGATATGAAAACATTGATCTACTAAAAAAAATACAAAATGATAAAAAAGATATAATTTTATTGTTAGGACATTATTCAAACTTTGAATGGATGTTATCAATAGGATATCATACCAAGGGTAACGGTTATGCAATATATACGCCCTTGACAAACAAGTATTTTGATAGATTATTTAAAAAAATAAGAAAAAAACATAATGCCTTCTTGGTTTCTAGATATAAAATAAAGGAGTTTATGTCCTCCCTTGATAATAATAAAAACTACTTGTTTGGATTTGCCGCTGATCAGTCACCTAGTAATGTTGGAAAATCATATATAAATTATTTTTTTGGTCATAAAGTTCCAATATTTACAGGAGCTGAAAGATTTGCAAAAGATTATAATCTTTCAGTAGTTTTTGCAGATATAAGTAGAGTTAAAAGAGGTTATTATAGAACTAAATTTATTGAGATAAATGATAATAAGGATTCTAAGTACAGTATAACAGATCAATTTATCAAATTACTAGAAGATCAAGTATACAGAGATCCAAATCAATATTTTTGGTCGCATAATAGATTTAAATACCTAATTAATTAGATTTTTAATTTCTTTCTCAATATCACCAGCAATTTTGTCTGCATTGGTTTGTGTGTCTGACTCAGAAAAAATTCTTATAATGGGTTCAGTGTTTGATTTTCTCATATGCACCCAACCATTTTTAAAATCAATTCTAACTCCATCTTCAGTATTTGGTGATAAATCTGAATATTTAGAAACTAACTTTCCAAAAACTTGATCTATTACATTTGAATCCTTTAGAGTAATCTTTAATTTTTTCATGTAATAATTAGGAAAGTCATCCTTTAACTTTGAGACTTTAGAAGATCTATTGACTAATAAAGCAAGAAACAGAGCAATACCTACCAATGCATCTCTCCCATAGTGAAGAACTGGATAAATGATTCCTCCTCCTCCCTCACCCCCTACTACAGCATTTACCTCTTTCATTTTCTTTACTACATTCATCTCTCCAACAGGTGTAGAGTGATAATTACAACCGTAAGAAAGTGTTAAGTCTTTGAGAGCATTAGAAGATGAAAGTGTTGAAACAGTATCACCTTTTAATTTAGATAGAACAAAGTCCGAGCAGTACACTTGAGTATTTTCCTCACCAAGTATTTCTCCATTTTCATCAAAAAAGACTAGTCTATCAACATCAGGATCAACAGCTAATCCAAAGTCTGCATTATTTTCTTTAATTTTTTTTGATAAATCTTTCAAATTTTCTTTAAGTGGTTCTGGTGTATGGGAGAAACTTCCATTTATATCAGAGTTAATTATTTTATAATTAATTGATAGTCTTTCAAATAGTTTTGGCAATGCGATAGAACCACCTGAGTTTATTGCATCAGCAACAACAAAGAGTTTTAAGGATTGTATGTCTTTTAATGGTAATATTTCTAAATTAACAATCGCATCTATATGATCATCAATTAAATTATCATATTTTGTTATTATACCTAAATCATCATTTAATGAAAATTTAAATGAATCATGTTCAGAATATTTTATTAGCTTATCAACATCTTCTCTTGACAAAAATTCACCATCTGAATTAAAGAATTTTAAGCCATTATATTCCTCCGGATTATGACTTGCTGTTATCATTAAACCCGCAACTGATTTGTTATTTAGGACACCCCAACATAAAGTAGGAGTAGTAGAAATTCCACAGTTAATTACATTTATTCCCATCGATGAAAAAACAGAATTAACTATATTAAGAATAGATTCTCCTGATTTTCTTCCATCCCTTCCAGTCATTACTGTATAATCAGATAAGTTAGGGTTATTTTCTTTAATTAATAATGAAAAAGCAGCAATAGAATTTACAATGTCTATTGGAGTTAAATTTTCATTGTTTACTCCTCCTATTGTGCCTCTAAATCCTGATATATTTTTTATTAAAGTCATTAGAAATGTAAATATATAAATTGTAAATTACACCAAATTTTTTCTTATGAGATATTTACTAATCTTGATCATATTTTTCTCTTTTATTTCCTGTGGAAATGAATATACACCAACTGTTGTTTCTGCCAGAAAAGATGCATCTGATATTGGTATAGAAATTATGAAAAAAGGTGGCAATGCATTTGACGCAATGATTGGTGTTCAATTAGCTTTATCTGTAAGTCATCCAACTGCAGGCAATATTGCTGGTGGAGGATTTATGGTATATAAACTAAAAGATGGAACTGATGGAACTCTAGATTTTAGAGAAACTGCACCTAATGGTTCGTTTGAGAAAATGTATCAAGATGAAAACGGTAATGTTATTGGAGGATTAAGCTCGACAGGTGGTTTAGCAGTAGGTGTTCCTGGGACTGTCTCTGCAATTTTTGAAATACATAAAAAATTTGGAACACTACCAAT
>JAFMFH010000035.1 GCA_017856235.1 Flavobacteriaceae bacterium
TAATATTATTAGAGTATTTATTGACTTAGATTTCATAATTTAGTTTGGATGAAAGTTTGTGTTTATTGTTCCTCGAGTTCTAAAATTGATAAAATTTATTTTGATGCAACTGAAAAATTAGCAAACGAATTTATTAAAGAAAAAGTTCAAGTTGTATATGGAGGTGGAGGCAATGGCCTTATGGGTCATCTTGCAGACATTATTATCGACAATGGAGGTAAGATTAAAGGTATTAGTCCAAAATTTATGCAAGATATAGAGTGGACTCATAAAAGACTTACTGATTTAGAAATAGTCACCACAATGCATGAGAGAAAAACTAAATTTTTAGAAGATATAGATGCTGTTGTTGCCCTGCCTGGTGGATGCGGAACTCTTGATGAACTCATCGAAGCAATCACATGGAAGAGATTGGGGATATTTACAAAACCTATAGTAATAATTAATACAAACGGATACTATGATCCACTTATACAAATGTTAGAAAGATGTGTTACTCAAAATTTTATGGATAAAAGACATTTAGAAATGTGGTCAATAGTTGAAAATTCAGATCAAGTTCTACCCTCAATAAAAAATACAGATGACTGGAATAGAGATGCTTTGAACTTTGCAAGAAATGAATAATAATAATCTTTAGCTTAATGACAAGAAAAGAATTTGAAGCTTATTTGAAAGACCTAGCTTTAACAGATGAGTTACAAAGAGAATATTGGAGGGTATATGATAAGATAAATGAACCTGGTTCACCATTAACATTTTCACAAAAGGCTAATTTTCTTCTTGGAAAACTCAGAAAAATGAAAAAAAAATAAAAAAACCCTTCAAAAATGAAGGGTTATATCTTTAGGCACCTGAGATTACTTTTACATTTACTGCATTTAAACCTCTTTTACCTTCTATTAATTCAAATTCTACTTTGTCTCCTTCTGATATTCTGTCAATTAAGCCAGAAACATGAACGAAATGTTCGGTATCTGAATCAATCTCTTTAACAAAACCAAATCCTTTAGTTTCGTTAAAGAACTTTACAGTTCCTTGATTCATAATTTAATTTGTGCAAATGTAATCTATTAAACTGCTTTTACCTATTTTTTTTAATAAATTTAAATATTGATTTTTTTAATCTAAACTCCATGGGTATCGGGCTTAATAATATAGTTGCGGGTGTTGATAAGCTTATTGAATCAATCCTTAGATAAATTTAACTTTAAAGATTAGTGTTATTTATGTTTAAATTAGCTTTTTTATGTACTCAGATAACCAGCGCAAACTAATTCTTAAATTAAATAAAAAAAAGTTTCGTTTAGCAAATAAACTTTTTGTTGCTGAGGGAAAAAAGGTTGTTAATGAGCTAATTAATTCTGGTTGGCCATTTAAAATGTTATTCTCAACTGAGGAAAATTTTCACAAAGATGCTCATTTAATAAAAAATGAGGATATGAAAAAAATTTCTCATTTTAATTCACCAAGTCCGGTTTTAGGTGTTTTTGAATTACCTGATGAAAAAAAAATATTATCAGAAACTACAACAATTGCCGTTGATGGAATTAGTGATCCTGGAAATTTAGGAACAATAATTCGCTTGTGTGATTGGTTTGGATTATCTGAATTATTTTGTAGTCATGATACAGTTGATTGTTTCAATCCAAAAGTAATTCAGGCTTCTGCTGGTTCAATAGTCAGGATAAATTGTCATTATGTAAAAGACTTGGTTAAATCTTTAGTTTTATTAAATAAACCAATATTTGGAACTAGCACAAATGGAGATTCAATATATTCAACTAAACTATTGGATAAAGCGTCTTATGTTTTTGGAAGTGAAGCTCATGGAATATCAGAATCATTGTTATATCAATTAAATGGGGAGATTTCTATTCCTCAATTTAGAGATACTAATATTAAACCAGAAAGTTTAAATGTTGCTACTGCAACTGCCATTTTTTTAAGTGAACTAAATAGAAATAAAAACTAAAATAGACATGAATATGTCTTTTGTAAAAAAAATTAGTTGATGGTGTTCGATATAATTGGATTTTTTCCAGGATTCTTTCTTAGCTATATACTACTAGTTTAACACAGGTGTAATTAAATTTAAAATTTAAATAAAATAAATAAAATTTATAATACTTTAGCATAAAAATTAGCTGAACTTAATTGAAATTTGTTTCTATGTTCGGAGGGTTGAGAGTTAAGAAGCTTAACTCAGCTTTAGTCTATTGGATAGGCTCCCGAATTTTAAAGCTAGCTTCTGTAAACATTAACTCACATTTTTCTTTTTTAGAGAATAAGACTTCTTTTTCCAAATTTTATCAAAGGGTATAGTCTTTTAGACATATTCTACTGATCCCTTTAAAATAAAACCTCTTAGTTTAAAAAATGAAAATCAAGTACATAGAATTTATAGACCAAAACTTTGACTTCCCACAGGAAGATTTTAGTGTAAATGATAATGAATTACAGTTTCATGGAATTAATATAATGGATGTTATAAATAAATATGGAACTCCTCTAAAATTTACATACTTACCTCAAATTTCTAATAATATACAACGAGTAAAAACATGGTTTTCAGAGGCTTTTAAAAAAATAAAATATACTGGAATGTATCATTACTGCTATTGTACTAAAAGCTCACATTTTAAGTTTGTTCTTGATGAAGCATTGAAAAATGATATTCATCTTGAAACATCCTCATCAATAGACATGGATATAATTGAAAATCTAATTAATGAAGGTAAAATTCAAAAAAGTAATTACATTTTATGTAATGGATTTAAAAGAGATCAATATATATTAAATATAGCCAATGTAATAGGCAAAGGGTTTTATAATTGTATTCCAATAATTGATAATTATAAAGAATTAAAATTACTTAATGAGCAAATTGATAATAATTTCAAAATTGGAATCAGAATAGCATCAGAGGAAGATCCTAAGTTTGAATTTTATACTTCAAGACTTGGTATAGGTTATAAAGATATTATCCCGTTTTATAATGATATGGTAAAAAATAATTCAAAAATAGAATTAAAAATGCTTCATTTCTTTATAAATACTGGAATTAGGGATACAGCATATTATTGGAATGAACTTTCGAAATGTTTGAATGTTTATACTAGCTTGAAAAAAATATGTCCAACTCTTGATAGTCTTAATATTGGAGGAGGATTCCCAATTAAAAACTCATTAAGTTTTGATTTTGATTACAAATACTTAATAGAAGAAATAGTAAATCAAATTGATTTAGTATGTAAAACTGAAAATGTATCTCAGCCAAATATCTTTACAGAATTTGGAAGTTTTACAGTTGGTGAAAGTGGAGCAAGCATATATGAGGTTCTTTATCAAAAACAACAAAATGATAGGGAAAAATGGAATATAATTAATTCCTCTTTTATTACAACTCTGCCAGATTCGTGGGCTATAAGTAAAAGGTTCATTATGCTTCCAATAAATAGATGGGACGAGCAATATGAGAGAGTTTTATTGGGTGGAATTACATGTGATAGTGATGATTATTATAATAGTGAGCAACATATGAATGCTATTTATCTTCCAAAGTTTGATGAAAGAAAACCTCTTTACATTGGTTTTTTTAATACGGGAGCTTATCAAGAAAATATTGGTGGTTTTGGAGGATTGCAACATTGTCTTATACCCAATCCTAAACATATTTTAATTCAGAAAGATTCATCTGGTAATATTAATTACCATTTGTTCAAAGCACAACAAACAAAAGAAGAATTTTTAAAAATACTTGGATATGAATAAAATTAAAACTTATGCAGGAATTCCTGAAAAATATGGAAAGCTTGATAACTCAAAAATAGTTTTATTATCTGTTCCATTTGATGCAACAAGTACTTGGCAAAAAGGAGCTGATAAAGGATTTGAAGCATTTCTAGATGCCTCTGAAAACATGGAACTTTATGATATTGAGACAAATAGTGAAGTATATAAAAAAGGAGTATTTATCGATGAGACAATAACTGAAAAATCTTCTCCCGAAAAAATGGTTGATCAGGTTCATCAGATTGTGAAAAGGTATATATTAAAGGATAAATTTGTTACAATTTTTGGAGGGGAACATTCTATTTCTATTGGAACAATTCGTGCATTCAAGGACTGCTTTAAATCTTTATCAATACTTCATTTGGATGCTCATGCAGATCTAAGAGAGGAATACAATGGAAATAAATTTAATCATGCATGTGCTGTTTATGAAGCCAGTAAAAACATCAATTTAGTTCAAGTTGGTGTACGTTCAATGGATATCAGTGAAAAAAATAACATGAACTTAGATAAAGTATTTTTTGCTGAAGATATTTTTTATGATGAATCATGGCAGGATCAGGCAACAGAATTATTATCTGAAAATGTGTTTATTACACTTGATGTAGATGTTTTCGACCCATCTATAATGCCCTCTACAGGAACTCCAGAACCTGGAGGATTACTTTGGAATGAAACTCTGAGTTTTCTTAAAAAAGTATTTAATCAAAAAAATGTTGTAGGATTTGATATAGTTGAACTTTGTCCAAATCCAAATAATAAAGCACCTGATTTTATGATTGCAAAATTATACTATAAGATGTTATCATATAAATTTATTAATGACTATGAACAATAAGGGACCAATTTCTCAATTTATTGAAAAATATTATCTGCATTTTAATTCAGCTACTTTAGTAGATGCTGCAAAGGAATATAATAATCAATTAAATAAAAATTCTAAAATGTTAGTATCTCTTGCAGGAGCAATGAGTACTGCAGAGTTAGGAAAGATATTTTCAAAAATGATTGTTAATGATAAAGTACATATAATTTCTTGTACTGGTGCTAATTTAGAAGAGGATGTAATGAATCTAGTGGCTCATTCTAAATATAAAAGAATTCCAAATTACAGAGATCTAACTCCTAAACAAGAATATGAACTAATGCTTCAAGGATTAAATAGAGTTACAGATACTTGTATTCCTGAGGAAGAAGCTTTTAGAAGAATTCAACAACCTATTTTTGATATTTGGAAAAAAGCCGAGGAAAATGGTGAAAGATATTTTCCTCATGAATTTATGTATGAACTGCTTCTTTCAGGTGTATTAGAAGACTATTATGAAATTGATCCAAAAAACTCTTGGTTGTTTGAGGCAGCAAAAAAACAATTACCAATCGTTGTTCCTGGTTGGGAAGATAGTACAATGGGAAATATTTTTGCCTCATATGTCTTAAAGGGAGAACTTAGTGCAAATACTATGAAATCAGGTATTGAGTATATGACATTTCTTGCAGATTGGTATATAGAAAACTCTGAAGATAAAATTGGCTTTTTCCAAATTGGAGGAGGTATTGCAGGTGACTTTCCAATATGTGTTGTTCCAATGCTTTATCAAGATATGGAACTAAGAGATACTCCATTATGGGGTTATTTTTGCCAAATAAGTGATTCAACCACAAGTTATGGATCATACTCTGGGGCAGTTCCAAATGAAAAAATTACTTGGGGCAAATTAGATGAAAAAACACCAAAATTTATTATTGAAAGTGATGCAACAATTGTAGCTCCTTTAATTTTTGCTTATATATTAAATTTATAATTTATATTTTTTGAAAAATTATTGTCTTAGCTGATCAGCAATTTGATCATAAGATTCTTTGGTTAATATTTCTGTCCACTCTGTTTCTCCATTATAAATAGCTAGATACGTGACATCAGTTTCTTTAGAAGAAGAGTGCCAGTGTTCTGTATTAGGAGTACATCTAATTATATCACCAACTCTTATTCTAATAGGATGTTTCCCTTTTTCTTGATAATATCCTTCACCATCAACTACAATTAATACTTGTTGATCGGAATGTTTATGCCAATTTAGAGTTGAATTTGCCTTAAAAGTTGCCTTTGTGAGATTATAAGATACAATTTCATCAGATCGAATAATTGAATTAAGCCAAGCCTCTCCCAAATAATTAGTATTAGGTGCTTTAAATCCCTTATCTAAATAGGAATTTAATTTATAGTCTGAAGTTTGTGCAAAGTTGTAATTTGAAAATAATGTAAATAGGATAAATATTATTTTTTTCATTTGTCAGTTTTGTATTAAATATAATAAAACAACTAAACTAAAATAGTATGATGATCTAAACTATAAATAAGTGAATTATTGCTTAATCAATGTTATGATGATCAATAAATTTTTTTGATGAATAATTCATTTTAAATTAATGGAACTAACCATTTCACTAGCTGTAAAGTAATTAACCCCCAAAAAGTTCCGGTTACCATACTTACAATAGCAAGAACAATTGCATGAGGCATTAATCGTTTATCATAAGCTGAAGCTACAGCAGGAGCTGTGGATACTCCCCCTACGTTAGCCATAGAAGCTAATGGAACCCAAACTAGCGAAATATTCATTTTTAGGGCAAGCCAAAATGAAAGACTAAATTGAATTAACATCCACATCCCAAGAAATATTATTAATAAAGGATTGAATTCCAGATAATTCAAATTGAGTTTCAATCCTAAAATACTCATCACAGAAATGATAAGAAGTTTACTCAATTTCTGAAGTGATTTATGATCCCAAAAAGGAATCAGATTAGCCAATAACATACCCAAAAAACTGAATAAAATGATTTTGTGAAGAAAGCTAAGATCAAAGAGTCTTGATAATCCTAAAGTCAGAATAATAATTACAAAGCTTAGCCAAAGATTTGGCTTTTGTTTTTCATTGATATGTTCTGTTTTAAAATTAACTTCATCACGATTGAACCTTTTGTTGAATGTAGGAGTTTTTTTGATCCATTGAAAAAGAAAAAGGGTCCAAATATTTACTATAAGATTATCGAGTACTAATACGCTGAGAAAAAGTGATTCGGGAGTTTTAGCTATCTCTTTTAATACTAGCATTGAACTACTACCCCCTATCCAACTTCCTACTACTGGTAAGGTAGAAGTGTAACCTTTTTCTATGATTAAAAATTCCTGAAAACTTGAAGAAGTTAAACTAAATATCATAATGAGAATTACAGGACAAATTGCAATAATTGCAGAGCTCAATAAAAAATAGACAAGTGGCTTACCGGCAACTATCTTTATATCAATTAAGGATATTGAAGACATAGCACAGAGGACAGTTAAAGGAAGTAAAAGCTCCATGCTAAGATTGTGTATCAAATGACTTTCGGGAATTTCTAAAAAAAGTGGATTAACAATTGCTGGTATAAGATATGCAAGCAGAATGGCTGGGATCCAGCGTGTAAACTTTTCTAGTCTAGAAGATTTCTCAACCTTGAGAACTAGATAAACACATATTGTTATAAAAACAAAAACTAAATAGTCATTAAAAATCATCTGATTGAGTAAGTATACCAATTAATGAGCTTATTCCATCAAATAAATTTTTTAGACGAATATTTTCGTTTGCTGCATGAATTTGGGCGTCAGGATTAGGAATGCGAAGTGCAATACCCTCAATTTTCAATGCCTTTATAAATTTACCTATTGGTTGAGAGCCACCTGTTGTATTCAATTTTAAGACTTCAGTTTCACCTAGACCATATTTGATTCCATTTTCTAGCCAATCACCAAATTTAGAATCAATAGGGGTTCTAAAAGCTTCTGAACCAGTTGTGGTTTTAATACTCAACAGTTTTAGATATTCTTGACGATCTTTATTAGTTGGAGAATCTTCAAGAATCAAAAAACCTTGTTTTTCAATATGCTTTTTAATTATATTAAATTGTCTATCAGGGGGAGTCTCTGGGGTTAGTCGCAGCTCGAATTCAGCTGTCACCTCAGTAGGTATCCTTGTTTTTATTACATCCGAATTTGAAAAAATACCTCTAAGAATAAGACTTGGGTGCTGATACACTTGTTGAGGGTGTAGCCGATCTGAATATAGCTTAGATTCTAATCTTGATTCTAATTGCTTGAACGAACCAAGTTTTAGTGAGCTGAAATAATTCAATTCGGCTAAAGATTCTTTATATGTATCAAAACCTTCAATCAAAACCTGTTCGTTTTCTCCAACCATCGATCCAATAAGTTGATTCATTAAATACCATGGGTTTGGGCTAATTCCTGAATATTGACCACTATGTAATTCTGAAGGTGCTCCATAAACCGTAAGATTTATAGTTGCAATCCCTCTTGCTCCATAAGTTAGAGTAGGTATATCAGCTAATGATCGTGTACCGTCCAAAATTAATAGAGCATCAGCCTTTAGTTCAGTGGATTTCATATCCAAAAGAGAGTTCAAATTTTTTGAACCCTTCTCTTCTTCAGTGTCCCCAATAATCTTGATATTCACTTTTGAGGACAATTCATTTTTTTTAAGATATTTCAGTGCATACATCAAAGAATATGTTGGCCCCTTTGAGTCAGATGCACCACGAGCGAACAGAACGAGTGAATCTATCGGTTGATCACTTATTCTTACATCAACCCAATGATTATTGTCAGCTATTTTTAAAACTGGTAAAAAGGGATCAGGTTGTTCCCAATTTGATTTATCTGCCTCAAGTGCGTCTAATTGAAGGTAGATTAGTAGTGTCTTTTCAGCTCCAACATTTAAATCAGCAAAAAGATAAGGTGTATCATTTACTTTCCATGTATTTACTCCAAATCCCAGTGGAGTTAAGTAGTTAGTGAGAAAATTAAGATTCTTTTTTATACCCTTTACATCATCTGAAACATTTGGAATAGATAAATATTCACTGAACTCAGCTATTATTTCTTTTTTTTCCTCTTTAGAAAATTGAATTTCTTGAGAATTCAGTGGACTATCTAATATCCCAATCACAAATAGAGCGAAAAAATATTTTCTACTTATGTAATTCATTATAAGAAGCTATTAACAATTCTAAGATACATAAAAATGAATTCGGTTTTAAACTATCATTTTTTTAATTTAGCGGTATGAATATTATTCAAAAATTATCAAAGCAAAAGATATATGTTTTTGTTCCATTATGGATTTTTGGATTTTTTGTTTTACTATCTTTTGATTTTTTTGTAGAGGGTTTTGTGTTTGAATGGTTAGATTGGAATAATACCAGAAAAAATGATTGGTTTTTTGCTCTTTGGTGGGGCTTTAATTTTCTTTGGTTTTCATTCGGACTAGTAAATATTTACTTTAAGCTAAAAAGTAAATAGCTTAAATTTTTCTAAATTTGAGATATGAAAGATGCTCAATTTACAGTATTATTTATCGTAGTATTAATACTATCATTAATAGCTTATTTACTTTGGCTTGAAGTTGATAAAGTAATTCTGAATTAACTTGAATTTTTCCAGATTATATATATGAGATGCTTAAAGTGTAAGCATACTTGGAAACGTACAAAATGGAAAGAATATATATCATTCTTGTCCAAATGTCCAAAGTGTGACTCAAGATGGCTGTTAAGATATTAGAACAAATAGATTGAATTTTTCTAAATAGAAAACTCATTCCCCTAAAAATCCATTTTACCTAAAAAGTATTGTCACAACACTGCCAATTAGTAGCATTTTTGAGCTAATTTTTTGTAAATTAATGTAGTCTAACACAGAGTAAAGAAAAAACCCTCCAGTAGGTGAAGGGTTTATATTATTAGTGTAATGTAGCGGTTAGCTTGCTCCCCCTATTGTTCAAAGATGCAGCACTACTAAATCTTTTAATGGATTAATTGCTGGTAAATAGACTTCCAAAAACTCTAAAATAAAATATTGTAAAGGTTTAGTAATTTTACTTGTTTGACCTGTATTACAACTTTTAAGTATATTGGGTGCAATTTTGACAAATGATTCTAAAAAAGTATAATAAAAATCAAGAAATCAGTGTAGCAATTGATTGTGTGATTATTGGTTATGATCAGAAAAAATTGTCTGTGTTGTTATTTCAACGTCAGGTCGAGCCCTTTAAAGGTTCTTGGTCATTACTAGGAGAGGTTCCTGATGCTAAAACTTCAATGGACAAAAGTGCTCAAGATATTATTTACAAATTAACAGGAGCCAAAGATATATACTTAAGTCAGTTGAAAACTTATGGAGATCTTGATAGAGACCCATTAGAAAGAGTCATATCAATTGTTTACTACAGTTTAATAAGAGTTGATGTGTTTAAAAAAATTGATCTTAAAAAGTATAATGCAAAATGGTTTGATTTGAATGAAGTGCCTGAAATTATTTTAGATCATAATCAAATGATTAATGATGCAGTTTCTAAACTAAGAGAGATTGCTAAAACTAAACCTATAGGATTTAGATTGCTTCCAAAATTATTTACACTACCACAATTACAGAATCTTTATGAGTGTTTATACAGTAATGGATTCGACTCAAGAAATTTTCGAAAAAAAATTCTTTCATCAGGGTTTTTAAAAAAAACTAATATAAAAGATAAATCATCATCAAGGAAAGGAGCATTTCTATACAGTTTTATAGATTCAAATCAATTTGTTGAGGAAAAAACGAAAGACACAAATATTAAAGATGTCTTTGAATTTTAATAAAAATTGAAATTTGCTTTCCCAGCACACCAGAATAATTTCCTAATCACTTGAATCTAAAAATCGTAAATACAGCCACTAGGAAATTTTTTATTAAAAAATATTTGTAAAAAATACATTTAAACAATTTTTTTCTTACATTTATGATAAACGTAAAATAAACAGTTATAAAATTTAAAAAAATATTTAAGCGTTAAGTCAATTAATAAATCAACTATTATGAAAAAAAGGTTTACATGTAAATTAATGTTCTTGTTTGTTTTTCTTATGGGGACAGGTATTTATGCTCAAACACGGTCTGGTATTGTTAGAAGTGTAGATGGACCATTGCCAGGAGTTTCTGTTGTAGAAAAAGGAACTTCAAATGGAACAAGTTCAGATTTTGATGGTAACTTTACTATTACTGTTGATAACAGCGAAGCAATTCTTGTGTTTTCTTATATTGGATTTTTATCACAAGAAATATCAGCATCTGCCGATTTATCTAACATTGTAATGATTGCCGATACTGAAGAGCTTGATGAAGTTGTAGTAATTGGGTATGGAGGTCAGAGCAAGAAAACACTTTCAGGTGCTATTTCCTCAATAGGTGCTGAAGCTCTTGAGCAAACTTCTTCGCCAAACCTTGCTAC
>JAFMFH010000036.1 GCA_017856235.1 Flavobacteriaceae bacterium
TATCTCTTAAAACTTCAACTTCATCTAGTATTCCACCTAATTCAATAGAATTTGAACATGAGAGAATAAAAACTGAGAAAAAAAGTAAAAGTGGTTTTTTTAACATAGTTTAGTTTAATTTATTAAAAATAAATTTCTTGCGCTAATCTAAAAGTATTAGAGTGTGCCTCGACTATATTTTTTAGAAGCTCAGAATATCCTCCACCCATAGATACTTGAACAGGGATTAAGTTTTTTTTACACAATTCTAAAATAAATTTATCTCTTTTTTTACATCCATCTATCGATAAATCAAGTCTACCTAATTTGTCATTATTAAGTACATCAACACCTGATAGGTAAAAAATAAAATCTGGTTTAAAACTGTCAATAGCCTTAGGTATAAGATCTTTTAATTTATTTAAATAGAATTGATCATCAGTATTATCATCAAATTCTACATCAATATCACTTTTCTCTTTTCTAAACGGGTAGTTTTTTTTCCCATGAAAAGATATTGTAAATACTTTTTCGTTTGTGCTAAAAATTGATGCAGTTCCATTACCTTGATGAACATCAAGATCAATAATCATGATTTTTTCAGCTAATTTTTTATTAATAAGGTGGTTAGCAGCAATAGCTTGATCATTTAACATGCAAAATGCTTCTCCACGATCGTAAAATGCATGATGGGTTCCCCCTGCAATATTCATTGATATTCCATATTTAATTGAATAATGTACACACTCAATTGTACCTTGAGCTATAACCATCTCCCTTTCAACAAGTTCTTTGCTGAGAGGAAATCCTATCTCTCTTATTTCTTTTTTTGATAGTCTTAAATTTTTAAATCTTTCAAAGTATTCTTTTTCATGCGTGTTTAAAACAATTTCATCTGAAATAGTTCCAGGTTCAAAGAAGTTATTAGAGATACAAGTATTTTCTCTAATTAACTGTTCAGGAATAAGCTCATACTTAATCATAGGAAATCTGTGATTTTCGTCAAGAGGGTATATGTAGTTTGGGTTGAAAGCAATTTTGAGCATTAGATAAATATAAAAAAAAAGACCTCCAGTGAGGTCTTTTTTAATAAGCTAAGATGAGTATTAATTCCAGGATGATGAACTCATTTCAGGTATAAGCATTAAATGTCTTATCCTTCTTCCATCCGTAGTTAATGACTCATCAACATTATTGCTATCTTGTTCATAGGCATCTTCTCCATACATTTCATTATATTTTTGAATCATGCTTTGGAGTGGTTCACCATAGTCGCTTTCTTGACCTAAATATCCGTCATGGTGAAATCTGACTTGAACCCAATTTCCTGAGCAGCCAGATGAACACCAAAGTACATTCATTGCAGATTCATAGCCACTAGCTTCCATAGCTTTCTTTACTCGTTGTCTAAATCTCCAAAAATCTTGTTCTCCTGAATCTTTGTAGTTATAATAAATAACTCTCCTAAGATCACCGGATGGATTTTCAGGTACATAAGATAAATTAGCATTTCTAGACCAAACTCTAGCTGTTCCCTCAGTGTAATATGGCATTACATTTTTTTGCCAGTATTTTTGTTCTTCCGAGTCAGGATTATAATTATCTAATTCGCTTATAGATTCCATCCATCTTACTCTGATAAAATCATTAGTGTTAGGACCAGTCAATATTCTAAAAGTAAAATACTTGTCAGAACCTTCGTTGTCATTAAACATTTTTGTTTTTTTTGAGACACCTGATATAAATTTATCCATTTGCCCATCTTTAACTTTTAAGATTCTTGACTGACCAACTTGAGCAGTAACAAATCCTGAAATAAAAATTGCTATTAATAATATTATTTTTTTCATTTAATTAAAATTTAATTATTCATTAATCAGAGCTTGCCTCAGGAATAAATCTTAAGTGAACACGACCTCTTCCGTTTTCTGTAAGTGCTTTATCAACTTTATTTCCATCTTGCTCGTATGCATCATTTCCGTATAATTCATTGTATTTTTCAATCATTTTTGGAAGATTTTCTTGATTATATTTTTGTTGATCTTCCCAGCTTTCATATTCAAAAAGAATTAGTGCAACATTTCCATTACAACCAGACGAGCATACAACAGAATGCATAGAACCTTTTGGAGCTGGATCCATAGCCTTTCTTGCAGCCACAATTCTTTCTCTAAATCTCCAGAAATCATCCTCTCCAGAATCTTTGTAATTATAAATGAGCATCATTACGTGATTTTGGTTTTCTGAATCTACGTTATGTGAATATGGACCGGCATAGTTCCACATATAATTACCGTTAACTGAACCATTAGCTATGTAGGGAGCAACATTTTTTTGCCAATACGCAACTTCCTCTGAGTCATTACTCCAGTTATCTCTCATTTCTGCAGATGCAGCTTGCATTCTCCAGATTTTACCTGCATCAGATCCTGTTAATATTTCATATGTCCAGAATCTTGCTGTACCTTCTTGGTTATTGAATTTTTTGGTTTTTTTTCCAGCCATTTCAATAAATTTTCCCATTTGACCAGGCTTTACCTCAATAGTTCTAGTTTGAATTTGAGAAAAAGAAAAAGTAAATGTGAAAATTAAAATAAAAAATAGAATTTTTTTCATATAGTTAATTTTTGAATTCTTTTAAAAATAAAAAATTAAAATTAAATTATCTAATTGTTAAATAGAAATAAGATTAATAATTAACATTAATAATAGAATTAGTAATATAATTGAGCTAAAGTATCTTACGGGGTCTTTCATTTTTTTATTCTTTTTTCAATAAATAATTTCCAAATAATTATAAATATGACAGTAATAATCAAGAATCTGATATCAAGCGAGTCACCATAATTTAAAAAGTCTCTCATATTTCTAAATTAGTCAACAATTATAAACAGAGTTGTATTTTTTTTATTTGCCTCTTTGTCATCTACATCTGATAAAAACTCTAGTGTTGTAAGTGTTCCAACTTTGTTATCCTTATCTATACTTAAAGAGTAAAACGAACTATTTTTATAAAGTACTCTTCCTGATATAACACCTTTCTTTAAAATATCAATATTTTTATTTAATTCGGATTCATAATAACCTACAAGTCTTGTTAATGTTGGAAGACTAGTTTCAATAACAATATCTTTTTTACTTAAAGTTATTTTTCCGTTTATATCTAAATCTGTATAATTAATTCCATTATCTCTAACAATCTTAATATCGTAGACTCCTAAAAAACCAAACTCATTTAGATATTCTCCTATTAATCTATTTTTGGCAATTTTTTCAAAATCATTATCGTCTACAAAGTTGAAGTAATCAGTAAAATGACCTGAATAAATTATATCTGACGCAAGAACTTCATGCTTTTCACTAGAGACCTCTCTTCTTACTAATTTAACGATATCTTTATATTCTCCTTTAATTATTAAATAAGAAGAATATTTATTCTTTTTTTCACTCTGTCCAAGAACCCAGTGAATACTATCGCCTTTTATTAAAGTAAATGCATTTCCATAGAGTGATATTACCTCTTGAAGTGGACCTTTAATTTCATAATCTTGAAACTTTAAATTTGCTGCTTTTTTAGTGAAGTCTAAATAGTATTTTAAATCATTACTATCATAAAATATTTGACTAAATGATAAATTCAAAAACAGTAAACTAAATGTTAAGTAATATTTTTTGATCATTTTTTAAATAACAAATTTAAAATACCATAAATGAGTATTACTGTAGCAATTATAAATAGAATCAGTGGGTTTATAAACTTATTTATTAATCCAAATCCCATCATTAGTGATACTATATTCAAAGATATTGAACCTATTATCAATATAGTCAAGTAAAGTTGTCTCATTTAGTATACAGATTAATAACAATTTATAAAATTTAATTTATTCTAAAACGTAATCATTTTGAAGCTCAGATATCTGAATCTTATATGATTTATACCAAACAGAACCCATCCTCTTTGCTCTAATATGTAAACTATTATTTTGCCATTTCTCAATTGATTTCATGTCTTTCCAATATTAGATAAAGATGTTTTTTTTATTTATATCGAATAATTCATGACCTAAATACCCATCATTATTCTTCACTTCACTAATAGTAAGTAGATCCATTTCTTCATATCCTTTAAGGTTTGTAGATTTTTCGTAGATAAATAATGCTATATGGAACCTTTAGAAATTTTAGTTGACATTTTAGATATATTTGTTTCTAATTCTAATATAGTTAAATAAAATGTTGGATTCTGACTTGAAATCTATACTTGGGGAGAAATATAAAGATCGTTTTTTTGAACAAACCTCTTCCTTATCTAATGTTCTAAACAAGGAGGGTATATTAGTTTTTGACTCATTTATTAGTCAAAGAGGTCTAATTAAACTTAAAAAAGAAGCTGCTGAATTAAAACCTAAATCTTTTAAAAGTTCATCAGAATATAATGTTTATGTTTCTGATTACGACGAAAAGTTTCCTCCAGAAAGTCCCAGAAATAGAATAATGAGTACTACCAAAAAATGTATTCCAAATGATTTAATTCCCAAAGATTCAATATTACAGAAACTATATGACTCTAGTTTATTAAAAAACTTTTTTTGTAAGCTACTAGGCAAGGACAATCTTTATCCATATGAAGACTCATTATCAAGCATTAATATAAATTATTATGATAAAGGTGATGCTTTAGGTTGGCATTTTGATAATTCGGATTTTACTATAACATTGTTAGTCAAAAATTGTACAAAAGGGGGGGTATATGAATTCTTTAATGATATGAGATTTAAAGATGGAGAAGAAGATTATGACTTTGTTCAAAAAATATTAGATAATAATTTAGAGGGAACTAAGGTGAAAAGTTTTGAGGGTGATTTAATGATTTTTAAAGGAAACAAATCTATACACCAAGTAACACCTGTTGAAGAAGGAGAAAGAATCCTAGTTACATTTAATTACAATGAAACCCTTGGTATCTCATTATCAGAACAATCAAGAAGAACTTTTTTTGGAAGGATTAAATAAAAAAGGTCTCACTTGAGACCTCTTTTTTATTCTTCAGAAGAAACAGCCCTTTGTTGTTGATAAACATAAAAGAATTGAACCTTGCCATCCTTTATTGCAGCATCATTAACTTGATAAACAACAATATCTTGACCATCAACATTCAGTGTAAGTTGATTTCCAGAAGTAACATAATCATTTACTTGGTTGTTTTCAGGGTTTTCGCCTGTATTGTTAATAAACCACATCGGAGCCCACCTTGGATTATTCGTTTCGAACCAGTTTTCAAGAAAAGCTATATGATCTTCTGTTCCACTAATAAACTCTCCACTTGGTCCCCAAACTTTAATGTCTTCAGCATTAAGACTTTTTATCTTCTCAATATCTCTTTCATTATGTGCCGTGATATATTCGAGCCATACTTCTGATGCTGATGCAGGTCCAGCAGTAATTGTAGACCTTTCACCATCTTGAAGGATTGTAAATCCAATTTCAGCAGGCTCAGAGGTGACTTGTGTATCACAAGAGTATAGAAATACAGTTAATGTAAAAATTAAAATAAACTTTTTCATAATTATTTTTTTTTCAATTTAATTATAATTTTTAAAATTTAGTCTCTCAATAGAAATTTTATAATTATACTAAGTCTTTTAGATCTGTCCATTTTCCCCCATTTGCAGCATTGAAACCTTTAGATTCAAAATATTTTCTTGCAGACTCAGCCCTCATTCCAGCAGCGCAAACAGTTACTATACTATCTTTTTTATCAAATTCTTTAATACGATAAGTTAAATCTTTTAATGGAACATTTATAGAGTTTTTTAAATGACCAGATTTAAATTCAGAATCAGTTCTAACATCAACAATAATTGCTCCATCATCTAATAATTCTCTATAATTCTTTTTATTTTTTTTAGTAAATGTTAAAACAATTAGTAAAAAAGCAATAAGTAATAAAATTATCCACCAATTTGATATAATAAATTCCATTATAAATTGTTAAGTTTTTTGAATTTCAAACTTACATAAATTCCAATTAATGAAAACATAGTTAATACTAAATATACTAATTGATGTCCTGTTATTCCAGGATAAGTATCTAGTAGATACCCATATAAAGGAGTAGCAAATATATCAGGCGTATACCCAATAATTGAAACAATACCTATAGCAGTTCCTGACAGAATTATTGGTATTTTTCCATCTCTTAAAATTGAAAAATAAAGTCCTCTGACTGTATATGTTCCAATCGCTACGATTATCAATGAAAATATAAATAATGAATTTAAAGAAAATGTTATCACTCCTGATGCAAATAATAATGACCCAACTAACATAATTTTAAATCCATAGACTATATTATTTATATTACCTGTTTTGTCAGTGTAAATTGCAATAATTAAGCAAACAATTGGTCTAAGGTATTGTTGGTAAGCACCGACTTTTGCAGATTCAATATCATCAAACATCATTACTTCGGAAGCATAGAGAGAATATATATCTGTTATTTTATATCCCATATAAGCACATAAAATTATTAAACCTATATATATTACGGATTTTGATTTAAAAAGCTTTTTCATTTCATCCAAATTTCCAATAATATGACCTTTAGATGAGTCAATTCTTAAGGAATAGTTTATAAAAATCCCTATTATAAATACTATTAATGATGAAAATCCAATAACATATTTAAAAGCTTCTTTCTTATTGTCTATAGTTGCAGCAGATATATCATTAAGCATGACTAATGAAAATATTATAACTCCAATTATACCTATAGATGAGGCAACTAATCCTCTACCAGCATCAAGAAAACTAAAAGTTTTACCTTGTTTTTTCTCTCCTCCAATAACAGTTGTTGCTTTTATCATTGGAGCCCAGAAAAGAAATACTGTTGTAAATCCCCAATAAGCATATAATAAGTGCATAACAACATATGATGGATATGTCATCATTACAATACCACCAAATGAGGTAAAAATTAGTGAGTATGAAAGAAGTTTTCTTGGAGAAAATTTATCAGCTATAACTCCACCATATAAATAGGATAAAAAAGCAACTATTCCGTATGTTGAAAATAATGACCCAAGTTCAAGGTTTGTAAGATTAAAAATATCTAAAAAAGTTGGCCTAAAAACTCTTGCCAATACATATGGTAGAATATATATAGATTCAGCAGCTAAAATAAGCGTTAGTAGATATATGTAATATTTATTTTTTATAAGGGTTTATTTTAAAATTTTTAAAAGGTTATTAGAGTCAATTATAGTTGCAAACTCATCACTTAAATTAGCTATCGAAGTCTCATAAATTGTTTCACAATCAATAATATTTCCATTAATACCTTTAGTATTGTAACATGCGGTAGCATCTGAGACTAAATAAGTTTCAAAACCTAGATTACCGGACATCCTAACAGTAGTTGATATACAATGATTAGTTGTCATTCCTATAACCACAACTGAACTTATCCTATTTTTTTTTAAAATATTCTCAAGATTAGTTCCTATAAATGCGCTATTTACTTTTTTAGTTAAAACAATTTCATCTTCTAATGGTTTCACATAGTCATTAAACTCAAAACCAGGTTTTGATTTATGAAGTTTAGACTCTTTATTAGTGGAACTATGTCTCACATGAATTACAGGAAGTTCAATTTCTCTCCATCTTTTTAGAATCTCACCACATATATATTCTGCGTTTGGATTATTTCTTATAATACCCGGATAGTCTTTTTCTAAAAATGCTTTTTGAATATCAACTAGAAGTAATACGGGTTTTTTATTTTTAAACTCCAAAACGAAAAATAATTTTTTTTAACTTAAGTTAAATATATAGAAATTGAAATAATTAAATAGAATTCATCCTATATAGAATCCTCATGTTTTTATCATGAATGTAAGAATTTATGAAAGTATGAAAGGTCGAATTGAAGTCGATCTATTCGATAAAAAGAATAAAATAGTTTATTAAAAGATATTGGTAAATCTGCAGGTATTGAAGTAGCTGGAAAGTATGAAATGATTATTACATGAATTACCTATAATAAAAAGCCCTCGTTGGAGGGCTTTTATTTTAATTATTAGCAGCTTCATATAAAGCCATTTCATTGGTGATTAGTGGAGAGTCGATATAACATTTAGTAGAAATGATTTTATCGTTTTCCCATTGCCACCAGCAATGAAATGTAGATTCTGCTTTTTCACCAGTAGTCTTTGAAATTCCAGACCAATCAGCCCATTGAAGAGTGAAAGTACTTCCTTCATTAAATTGAATTGTGGTTAAAGCAGGTTCAATATGTTGAATTGAGTCCCATAAAACAGAATGATAATTATAACCATCAATAATCTCTTGGGTTGAATATTCAATTGTATTGAAATAATGTTTACCATCCTCAGTAAAATAATCTAATGCAGCCTCAAATTTTCCTTGTGTATATGCTTCACCTAATGATCTAACTATTTCAGTTTTTTCATCATCTGAAGTTACAATACCATTCCAAGGATTCTCATCAGTAGTAACATCTTGACATGACACTAAAAGAATAGTAAACAAAAAAAATATAATTTTTTTCATGTTAATTGATTTAATCATCAAATATATAAATAAAACTTTTGATTATTAATTTGAACTATTTAAAGGTGTTTATTTCCTAACTTTGAAACATGAAAACGAAATCTCAAATTGTTGATAATTGGCTTGTTAGATACACTGGACTTGAACTAAAGAATTTTGGAGAGTATATTTTACTTACAAACTTTGATAAGTATGTAGATATTTTTTCTGACATTATGAACTGTAAAGTTCATGGTATAGATAAAAATATGCCTTCAGCAACATCACATAATATAACAATAATAAATTTTGGAATGGGAAGTCCTAATGCAGCTACAATAATGGACCTATTGTCTGCTATAAGGCCAAAAGCTGTACTTTTTTTAGGTAAGTGTGGTGGACTTAAGAAAAGAATTGATATTGGAGATTTTATACTTCCAATTGGAGCTATAAGAGGGGATGGTACCTCAAATGATTATTTTCCTCCTGAAGTTCCTGCTATGCCTTCTTTTGCTTTGCAAAAAGCAATTTCCACTACAATAAGAGAACATACTACAGATTACTGGACAGGAACTGTTTATACTACCAATAGAAGAGTTTGGGAGTATGATAAAAAATTTAAGGATTATTTAAAAAAGACACGAGCATATGCAATTGATATGGAAACTGCTACTCTTTTTACTGTTGGGTTTCATAATAAGATTCCAGTTGGTGCATTTCTTCTAGTATCTGATTCTCCAATGTTTCCAGAAGGAGTAAAAACATTGGAAAAAGATCAAGTTAACTCTATGCAATTTGATAGAAAACACATTGAGATTGGTATTGATTCATTAAAAAAATTACAGAATAACGCTGAAACTGTAAGACACCTTAAATTTTAGTTATTACTTTTATTTCAATGAAGAAAATCTTTGTTGTTGCTTTGCTACTTATACTTAGCTGTTCTAAGTCTGACGTAGATAATAAATCAAAAGATAATTACTCCGGTTTTACTTTCTATGAAGGTCTTTCAACTAATTATATTCAATATGGTGGGTTAAACAGAGAGTACTTATTATATATTCCCCCCAATCTAAATAATCCTAAAAATCTTCCTGTAATTTTTAATTTCCATGGCTATGGAGGTCAAGCTTTACAATTTTTTAACCAAACTGACTTAACTGAAATTTCAGATAATAATGGGGTAGTTTTGGTATATCCTCAAGGATCTAATTTACCAGATGGAGGTTCTCATTGGAATGCTGCTCCATCTAGTTCATCATCAACTTCATTTGTAAATAAAAGTAGTACAGATGATATCGGTTTTTTTAAGGTTTTATTAGAAGAAATAAATCAAGATAATATTGTTGATTTAAAAAGAGTGTATGTGATTGGATACTCAAATGGTGGAATGTTCTCTCATTTTTTAGCTTGCAATACAGATAACATAATAGCCGCTATCGGTGATATTGCTGGGACAATGCTTAATGAAACATTCAATAGCTGTAATCCATCTTCACCTATTCCAATATTGAAGATACATGGAACATCAGACAGAGTTGTTAGCTACAATGGTTATAATGAGGGAGAGTTTAAAAGTGTTGAAGAAGTTCTAGGTTTTTGGAAATCTAATAACAAGTCTAATGCTAACGATAGTCTTGAGAATTTAGGAAGTACCTCAATATATTCAGAGTTTTATAATACTTCTGTAAATGTAAATTTTGAAAAATATACATTTGATTCAGACGAAAATAGTAGTGAAATTGTACACTATAAGATTATTAATGGTGGTCATTGGTGGGACTATAGCTCAGATAAACATCTTAAAACAAGTACTCTATTGTGGGACTTTTTTTCAAAACATTCAAAACAATAAAATAATGGAAATTCCAGATAAATTAAAGTTTGAGTATTTACTATCATTAGATAACCACATAGAGACAAAAGGAATAGATAATAGAAAAGAAACAATGAAAAAAATTTTCGAAATAACAAAAAAAGTAGCTGATCTAGGATTTGGAGAAAAGGATATACATGGGATTACAACCGATGAAGAAGTATATATAAAATATGAAAAGTGGAGAAAAGCCAATAATGTTTAATCCAGTGAGGGGATTGAATTGTTAAGCATATAATCTAAAAAAACATCTTCAAGAAATTTCCTTAGTTCTTCATCTTTCACAATTTCATTTTCCCTAAACACGCCAAATTCAATATTTGCCTCATAATAGGTAACTACCATTTCATACTCTATAATTTCTGAATCATGCTCCACCTTAGTTTTTTTATAGAGCATAGTATTGCCCTTAAAAACTTTTTCCCTTTGTCCTTTTTCAGTTTCAATTATTTTATATTCCATTTCTCTTAGTAATCTTTATATATAACCAATAGATTAGAAAAAATACATA
>JAFMFH010000012.1 GCA_017856235.1 Flavobacteriaceae bacterium
TCCCAATAAGAGTATTCTGCCTGTTCATTAGATAATTTTTGAACTAATTGGTAATTGCCAATAATTTTATTTCCTGAATCAGCAGGCCTTATTATATCTTTACTGCAACTAAATAGAATTAAAGCTGATATTAATGAAAGCTTTTTCATGCTTCTAATTTAATGCACCAATACCAATATTCCAAAGCTCCTTATTATATTCAGGAATATTGACTTGATTTATTTGATCTATTTCTTTTTTCAGTTCAACCCATTTTTCATCATGAGACTTAAGTGACTTAAGAATTCCTTCACTTACATTTGGTATATCTCCTTTGATTTCATCGAGAATAAAAAGATAATCAGCTAAAAATTTATTTGGGAAATTCTCAACATCATCATATGCTTTAGACATTCTCTGCATCATTTTTTTATCCCAGCTATCCATCAATTCAAGTAATTTTTTACCATTTTCCTTAACTTCTGGATTTTCATCTAATTCTTTCACTATAACACTTAGCTTATCTAAAAGTTCTTTATTGCTATTTATATATTTAGCCATTTCATTAAAGTTACTTTCCATGTGAGTAGCATATTTATCAAGATCTAAATAGTCCTGATCAGAAACACTAAAATTGGGATTCTTTAAAATTTCAAACTCAGAATTATATGATGTTTCCCCAACTACTAATGTTAACTTATATTTTCCTGGAATAGCCTTATGTCCTCTAAAGCTACCTTCAATATATGCATATGGGACTCCACTTAAAGAAGAATGTCTAGAATCCCAGACAAATCTATTCAATCCAGATTTATTTGATAATACAGGTTCTCTTGAAGGTCCTCCGTTATATGAAATAAAACTATTGTCAGGTTCACTAGTAATTTCCCTTACAAGTTTATTGTTCTGATCATGAATTTTAATTGAAACTTTTTTACCACTATCTTCTTTTCCAATGTTATAATATATAACAACACCGTTAGCTGGATTAACTCCAGTAAATGATGAAGTGCCATCTGAATAATTTGAATTTAGTTGACTATACCAGTTTCCAATTGTTGAATTCTCAGGATCATATAATTTTGTATTATTATCACCATCCAGCTGCCTTATAAGTCCCATATCATCAAGTATCCAAAAAGACCTTCCATGTGTTGCTACGATTAAATCATCATGCTTAATCATTAGATCAGTAACACCAAGTACTGGCATGTTAAGATTAAATAATTCCCATTTTTTACCATCATTAAATGATATATAAACCCCTAATTCAGTTCCTGCAACAAGAAGTCCCTTTCTTTTATCATCCTCCCTAACAACTCTAGTATAGGCACCATAAGGAATATCACCTGTAATATCTTTCCAAGATCCACCATAGTTTGTAGACTTATAAAGTCCAGGTGTCTTATCATTAAACTTATACCTTGTCGTTGCAATATATACTGTTGCCTTATCATGAGGTGATACATCAATAGCATTAATTATTGTTTCAGGAAGACCTTTAGGTGTAATATCAATCCATGATTCACCGCCATCTTGAGTAATATGAACTAATCCATCATCAGAACCAACATAAATTGTGTTTGGTTCATGAGGAGATTCAACTACATAACTAATGGTTCCATAGTTTTCAGCACCAACAGCTTCGTTTGTATACGGACCACCACCATTTCCTTGTTTTTCATCTTGATCTCTTGTCAAATCTGGAGAAACTACTTTCCAAGATCTACCTTGATCATTTGTCTTAAATAGATGTTGAGCTGCATGATAAAAAGTATTTGGTTCATGTTGAGACCAAATAATAGGTGCATTCCAATTGAATCTATATTTCATGTCTCTTGAAGCTCTTCCAATATAATTTATTGGTTCAATCATAACTTTTTTTCTAGCATTAGCTTTAGTATCATATATGTTAACACTACCAAGATAACTACCACCCATAACAATACTGGGGTTATCTGGGTCAAAAGCAAGAAATGCACTCTCTCCTCCAGCAGATGCTGACCAATCTCTTTCAGAAATACCTCCTCCAGATCCAATGCTTGAAATTTTAACTGTGGAATTATCTTGTTGACCACCATAAAGGTTATATGGAAATAAATTATCAACATTAACTCTATAAAATTGAGCAGTAGGCATATTATAAATACTAGACCAAGTACTTCCATTATCAAAAGTTATTTCACCACCTCCATCATCAGAAATTATCATATTTTTAGAATTATCCGGATTTATCCAAAGGTCATGATAATCTCCATGACCGCTGTATATTCTTTTCCATGTTTTACCTCCATCTATTGATCTAAACGCCCTTGCGCTTAATACATAAACTGTATTTTCATCATTAGGATCAGCAAACACTTCAATATAATACCATGCCCTTGAAGTTAGTTCTGCATAAGAGCTAACTTTAACCCAGCTTTCACCAGCATTATTAGACACAAATAAACCTCCTGATCTTTTGTTTGAATTTCCTTCAACAAGAAGAAATACCTTATCAGAGTTAGCTCTAGATACTGATATAGCCATTTTACCTAACTCAGATGGTAAACCATTTTCAATTTTAAACCAGCTATCTCCTCCATCAACAGATTTATATACTCCATCACCTTCTCCTCCACTAATAACCTTCCAAGGAAGCCTTTGATGTCTCCACATAGTAGCGTATAATACTTTTGGATTGTTATAATCTATTGAAAGTTCAGAGGCACCAGTTAATTCATTTATATAAAGAACATTACTCCAGGTTTTACCACCATCAATTGATTTATAAATACCTCTATCTTTGGTTGGTCCGTTAACAGCTCCTTGAGCAGCAACAAAAACTATATTAGGATTATCTGGGTGAATTATTATTCTTGAAATTTGTTGAGTATTTTTCAAACCCATATGCTCCCATGTTTTTCCTGCATCAGTTGACTTATATACCCCATCACCATAAGAAGTCATTACTCCTCTTGGAGCATGCTCTCCCATACCAACGTAAATTATTCTACTATCACTATCAGCAACTGCAATTGCTCCAACTGAAGACGTTTTGAAGTAATCGTCAGAAATGTTAAACCAATTAACACCAGCATTAGTTGTTTTCCATAAACCTCCTCCTACAGTCCCCATATAATATGTAAGTGGATCACCTATAACCCCAACTGATGATACTGATCTACCACCACGAAAAGGTCCTATATTTCTATATTTTACTTCATCAAGTTTTTCCTCTAAGTTTTGAGAGTAGGAAAGGGGTGAAATTATAATTAAAGCAAAAAGTAATCTTAAATTCTTCATCAATTTGATAGTTTATAGTTAGATCTACTAAGTTACACTCAATTTTGAAAAATTCAGATATATTTACAAAAATTAAGGGATGAGAAGTCAAATAATTCAAAGAGATTCTAAACTAATTGGAGATGAACTTATTGAAAAATTTATTTCACAAGATAAAAAGGTGTTGAAATATATCGATTCCTTTTACAGTAATGATAGCGTAAAAAGACACTCAGAAAATAAAAGTAAAAACTTCTCTAAAGAACAAAGACAAACTTTGGTCAAATCCTTAAAAAGTCAATATTCCAATATTGATATTTCAAAAAAAACTTCTGAAAACATAAGCTCCCTTTCAGAATCTAATACTTTTTGTATTACCACTGGTCACCAGCTTAATTTATTTACCGGTCCTTTAATGGTGATCTTTAAAATTGCTCAAGTAATTAGTATCAGCAATCAGTTAAACCTAGATTCTAAAAACTTTAAATATGTACCAGTTCTATGGATAGCTTCTGAAGATCATGATTTTGAAGAAATTGCAGAGGTTAACCTAAATCAAAAAAACATTAAATGGGAAATCAATTCAAATAATTTACCTGTTGGTGAAATTGAGATTAATAATTTCAAGAATGTGTTGAAAGATTATAAGGACTCAATAATTGATTATGATTTTAAAGAAAAAATTGAAGAAATTATTGATTTTTCCTATAAAGAAGGAGATACCTTATCTATCTCAACTATAAAATTTATAAATTCTTTATTCTCAGAACATGGATTAATAATAATTGATGCTAATAAAAAGGATTTAAAGTCATTATTTATAGATCAATTAAAAAATGAAATAGACAATTTTTCATGTAAAGAAAATACGACTTCTCAAATATCTGAACTTAAAAAAGACTTTGAATCATATAAGGTCCAGGTTAACCCATCAGATATTAATTTTTTTAAACTTACTGACAAAGGAAGAAAGAGGATTAGATATAATAAAAAATCTTTTAATGTAGATGATGAAAATTCTTACAATAAAGATGAGTTACTGAATTTAATTGATAGTAGTCCAGAGTTATTCTCTCCAAATGTAATTATGCGACCTCTATACCAAGAAGCTGTATTGCCTAATGTCTGTTATGTTGGAGGTCAGAATGAATTAAAATATTGGATGCAATTAAAAACTTACTTTGATGACAATAAAATTCAATTCCCAATTCTCAAATTAAGGAATAGTGTTTATATAATTGATTCTAAGACTTCAAAAAAAATTAAAAAATCAGGAATTGAAATAAAGTATTTTATAGGAGAACTTAACGACCTTATAAATTACAAGATTGAGAATTCCTATAATTTAAAGCTTAACTTTGATTCTTTAAGAACAAATTTATCATTACAATTTGATGAATTAAGAAAGGTTTCACTTAAAACTGATAAGTCATTTATTGGCGCTCTAAATGCTCAAGAAAAAAAACAAAAAAAAGGAATCGACGATCTTGAGAAAAAACTAAATAAGGCCGAAAAGAAAAATCATGAAACGGAGATCGAATCATTAAGATCTATCTATAATTATCTTCACCCCAAAAAAATAAATCAAGAAAGATTCTTGAATTTTGCAAATTTCTTCTCTTTTAAGGGACCTTCATTCATAGATTTTTTAGTTGAGAAAATCTCAATATCGGAAGATAAAATATTAATAATAGATCTTGAAGATTAATTTATAGTTGTATTTTTGTCCATGCAGAATAAAGTCTTAATAGTTGATTTTGGCTCTCAGTATACTCAATTAATTGCTAGAAGAATTAGAGAGCTTTTTATTTACTGTGAGATTTCACCCTTTAATAACCTTCCTAAAGATCTAAATCAATATAAAGCTATTGTGCTTTCTGGTTCTCCTTTTTCTGTAAATCAAGATAATTCTCCTGAAATTAATCTCAAAAGTATTATAGGTAACATACCTGTAATCGCAATTTGTTATGGAGCACAGCTAATTGCAAAATCTCTTAATGGAAAAGTTGAGAACTCAAATTCTAGAGAATATGGAAGAGCAAATCTATCATTTATTGAAAAAGATTGTAAACTTTTTCATAATATAAAAATCAACAATCAAGTATGGATGAGCCATGGAGATACAATTACAGCTTTACCTGATGGCGCCAGAGTTATTGCCAGTACAGACTCTGTAAAAAATGCTGCTTACTCAATCGACTCTCTTAATTTATATGCTCTTCAATTTCATCCTGAAGTTTTTCATACAGATAATGGTCTAAAAATATTTGAAAACTTTTTTATAGAGGAATTAAAATTTATCAAAGAGTGGAATCCTGAATCTTTCATTGACAGAGTAGTTAAAGAATTGAAATCTGAAATATTAGATGAAAAAGTAATTTTAGGGCTCTCAGGTGGTGTTGACTCTAGTGTAGCTGCTGTTCTTCTTGATAGAGCAATAGGTAAGAATTTGCATTGCATTTTTGTAAATAATGGTCTTTTAAGAAAAAATGAATACGATGAAGTACTAGATCAATACATCGGAATGGGTCTAAATGTAAAAGGTGTTGACGCATCGGATCAATTTATTAATGATCTTAAAGGTGTGACTGATCCTGAAAGGAAAAGAAAGATAATTGGGAATACATTTATTAATGTTTTTGATGAAGAATCAAAAAAAATATCAAATGCAAAATGGCTTGCTCAAGGAACTATTTATCCAGATGTAATTGAATCAGTCTCAGTAAAGGGGCCATCTGCAACTATAAAGTCTCACCATAATGTTGGAGGACTTCCTGAAAAAATGAATCTTAAAGTTATTGAGCCTCTTAGGATGTTATTCAAAGATGAAGTTAGAAAAATAGGTGCTTCTTTAAAAATGTCTCAAGAAATACTATCTAGACATCCTTTTCCAGGTCCAGGTTTAGGAATAAGAATTCTTGGCGAAGTTGACTATGAATGTATAAGACTTATTCAGGAAGCTGATAAAATATATATTGATTCTTTAAAAAAATGGAATCTTTATAATAATATTTGGCAAGCTGGGTCAATACTACTACCAGTTAAAAGTGTTGGTGTGATGGGAGATGAAAGAACTTATGAAAGATGTGTCGCATTAAGGGCCGTAGTTTCAACTGATGGAATGACTGCAGATTGGTATGAATTTCCAAATGATTTCTTGAAAGAGGTCTCCAATAATATAATTAATAATGTTAAAGGAATAAACAGAGTCGTCTATGATATAAGTTCTAAACCCCCTGCAACAATTGAGTGGGAATAAAACAATTATGGAAGAACTATATAATTCATTTAAACCAATGTTAACTCCAAAACAAATGCTACAAAAAGGAATTTTTGGAGGTACATATTTCAATCAACTTGTAGATTATAGAATTTTACCAAAAGATTGGTTCAATAATCTCGATGAATCTTTTTATTTATCAAAAAAATATTTAGTAAAAATTAATTTTTTTAAAATTAAATCTGGACAAACTCAAGAGGAGTGGGAGGAAAAAGGATGGATTCACCAAGATGATCCAAGAGGATGGTTTGAATGGTACTGTAAATACTTCATGGGAAGACGTCACGAGGATGACGTTAGACAAATAAAAAGATGGCTAGCTTTTTGTGGTCCTAAAGGTAGATTTAGAAATGCTATCTATAATAAAATATACAAATCAGGTTTTAAAATTGAAAATTCAAAAAATATTTCACCAAGAATTCAACAGTCTTTATTACATTGGTCTTACATGGTTAATAACGAAGACTACGAAATATGGAAACTTGAAAAGCAAAAATAAATGAGAAGTTTTATACTAATAATATTATTTTTTTCAAGTAGCTTAATTTTTTCTCAAAATATTGTTACGGATACAATTTTTCATAATGTTGAAAGAAAAGAAACCTTATTTTCAATTTCTCAGAAATATAACATAACCATCAATGATTTATTAAGCTTAAATCCAGAGCTAAGAGACTCAAGACTAAGAGTAAGATCAATTATACTTGTCCCTATATTTAAATCTCCAGAGGATATAAATTTACGAGTTCTTGAAAATGAATTAATACAAACAGAACTAACCACTCTAGACTCTATTTACATTCAAAAGAAAAGAAAAAATGACGAATTAAATGTATCTGTACTTTTACCATTTAGATCATCTCAAGTTAATTTTGACTCAATTCAAGAGGTTGAATCACTTTTTGAAGATAGAAATCTTTATACCATTGCTTTAGATTTTTACTCTGGAATTCTCTATGCAATTAGTGATATAAAGAAAATGGGTGTCTCAATAAATTTAAATGTTTTTGATACAGAAAATTCCTTAAATAAAATCTTTGAGATATCAAATAACGAAAGAATTATTAACTCTGATATTATTATTGGGCCTATTATTCCAAGGAATTTTGAGACTTTTTCTAGTTTTACTTTCTTGGAGGCAATACCAAAAGTTTTCCCGCTTTCAACCATTCCAATAAAAATATTAAAAGGAGTTGTACAGACTGTTACTCCTAGGAATCTTTTAAGAGAAAAAATGCTAGAGTACTTGGATACTAATTTAAATAGAGATGAAAATATTGTTATAATAGCAGATTCACTTAATGTTGATATTGCATATAGGCTTAAAAGTATTTTTCCTAATGCAACCAAAATTAAACCTGAGCTTGAAGGTTATGTATTACCAGAACTACTCGATTCTCTCTTAGTTGATACACTTCCTAACAAAGTAATTATTGAATCTGAAATATTTACCCTTATCTCAAGTGTTATTTCTCAATTAAACTCTCAAATAACAACGGAGAGAGATGTTAGACTCTACACAACATACAGGGGAAATCAATATGATGATCCAAGTATAAATGCAAAGGATCTTGGTAACTTAAGATTTACCTATGCCTCTATTTCAAGAAAAATTAATCAGGATTCAATTACAGATTTTGAAAGTAATTACATAAACCTATTTGGAAGCTTTCCAAACAAAGATATTGTTAGAGGTTATGATGTAACTAAGGATATTCTTCTTAGAAAACTTCTTGATAATAATTTAAATAGAACTGTAAGATATAATGAGCAGACTTATAATGAATCTAAGTTTCTATATAAAAAAGATACATTAGGTGGTTTATTTAATTCATCTATATTTCTTTTAGAGCATGTTGACTATGGTATTGAAGAGATTAATGAATAATAAATTATATAATACCTTATTATTTTGTAAATTTGAGTCCGGAAATGTTATTCTAGCCGGATGAATAAGCCTAAATATGTTTTTGTTACTGGTGGTGTTACATCATCCCTTGGAAAGGGTATTGTGTCTGCCTCTTTAGCACGTCTTTTACAGGCTCAGGGCTTGAATGTTGCTATTCAAAAATTAGACCCCTACATAAATGTTGATCCAGGAACTCTTAACCCTTATGAGCATGGAGAATGCTACGTAACAGATGATGGTGCTGAAACTGATCTTGATTTAGGCCATTATGAAAGATTTTTAAGTAGAAACACTTCACAGAGAAATAATATTACCACTGGAAAAATATATCAAAATGTAATTGAGAAAGAAAGGAAAGGGGAATTTTTAGGTAAGACAGTTCAGGTTATACCTCATATAACAAATGAGATTAAAGAAAATATAAGAAATCTTGATTATAACAATAATCTAGACATCGTTATTACAGAGATAGGAGGAACTGTAGGTGATATTGAATCTTTACCATTTATTGAAGCAGTTAGACAAGTAATTTATGAAGAAGGTCCTGAAAATTCGATGGTAATTCATTTAACTTTAATTCCATATTTATCTGCTACGGGTGAACTTAAAACTAAGCCTACACAACATTCAGTTAAAACTCTTATGGAGCTTGGTCTTAAAGCAGATGTTTTAGTCTGTAGATCTGAAAGAGAACTCTCAGATGAAGTCAAGAATAAACTTGCACTTTTTTGTAATGTGAAACTTGATTGTGTAATTCAGTCTATTGATGTTGAAACTATCTATGATGTTCCTATGAAGATGAGAGATGAAGGCCTAGATAAAGTAACTCTTCAAAAATTGAAAATTAAAGAATCAGAACCAGACTTAGATAAGTGGAAAAACTTTTTACATAAACTAAAAAATCCTACTCATCAGATTAATATTGGTTTAGTTGGAAAATACGTTGAGTTAATTGATTCATATAAATCCATTCTTGAATCACTAATTCATGCTGGAACTGAAAATGAAGTAAAAGTCAATGTTAAATCCATTCATTCTGAATATCTAAATAAAGAAAATATTAAGAAAGAGCTAATAGATCTAGACGGAATAATTGTTGCTCCTGGTTTTGGTCAAAGAGGGTTGGATGGAAAAATACTAGCTGTAGAATATGCTAGAGTAAATAAAGTTCCCTTTCTAGGGATATGTTTAGGTATGCAAGTTGCAGTTATAGAATATGCTAGAAATGTTAAAAAAATAAGATATGCTAATTCAACGGAAATTTCAGAAAAATGTAAAGATCCGGTAATTGATTTAATGATATCTCAAAAAGAAATAATTAATAAGGGAGGGACAATGAGATTAGGAGCTTGGGATTGTGAAATTTTAAAAAATACAATTTCTAATAAAATTTACAGTAAAAAAGTAGTTTCTGAAAGACATAGGCATAGATATGAGTTTAATAATGAATATTCAAAAAAGATTTTTGATCACAATTTTATAGTTGCTGGAAGAAATCCAGAGACCAATCTAGTTGAAATCATTGAAAATAAAGACCATCCATGGTTTGTTGGTGTTCAATTTCATCCAGAATATAAAAGTAGTGTATATAATCCTCATCCAATTTTTGTAAACTTTGTAAAAGCTAGTTTAAAAAACTACCTAAAAAAATAATTATGGAAGAAAACAAGTTTGATCCTCTTCAGTTTATAGGATTTTTATTAATATCAGGAATACTAATGTTTTGGTTCTATGATAATCAATCAAATATGATTGATAGTCAAAAGGAAATAGTAGATGAAAGCCAAATTGAAGTAGTTGAGGAGCCTTCAAGTATTGTTGATTCAGCCTATGATGAATATCAAGATAATGATGAATTTAATGAAGAAATTCTTATTCTTGAAAACTCAAACATCATGTTAGAAGTAAGTACAAAGGGAGCCGAAATTAAAAAGCTTTTACTTAAAGATTTCAATAATTATAATGATGATCCTCTTTTTTTAATTAACAAGAATAATTCAATATTTAGCTTCAACATTCCGATTGGAAGAAATTCAAATATTAATTCACAAGATCTAAACTACACCGCAGAAATAATTGATGAAAATTCATTTATAAGACTAAAAGCTCAAATTGATCCTAGGATTGAGCTTGAGTTGTCATTTTCTTTAGCAGAAAACTCCAGCATAGTTGATTTTGAATTAGATATAATTGATAATACTAATTCAAATTATGAAAATGTTGAGTTGATATGGGGTAGAGATTCATTTAGAAATTCAAAAAGTATAGACTATGAAAATAGATACACAGCGTTATCTTATGGTTTTGAAAAAAATAAGGATTCTTATTTGTCTGTTGCTGGTTCAAAAAATAAGATAATAGATAATGTTAACTGGGTATCTTTTAGAGAACATTTCTTTAGTTCTATTTTGATTTTAAATAGCGAATCTAATCAAGTTAAAATAAGTTCAGAGGACCTGTCTGGAAATGATGCTTTAGATAAAAAATTTACAAAAAGATTTCTAGCAAATATTCCTCTAAATCTTAATTCAAATAATCAATTAAGTTTCAGTATGTACTTTGGTCCAACTGATTATGAAACTTTAAAGGAATATAATTTAAATCTTGAAAACTCAGTTCCTATAGGATGGGGTATCTTTGGCTGGTTAAATAGATTCATCTTCTTTCCATTGTTTTCATTTTTAACAAATTATTTTTCCTTCGGAATTTCAATAATTTTAATGACAATAATTGTTAAAGTTGCAATATCTCCACTTACTTATAAGTCATACTTGTCTCAGATCAAAATGAAAATGTTAAAGCCTGAACTTGAGGTTATTAATGAAAAGTTTAAGGATGATCCAATGAAGAAGCAACAGGAAACTATGAACCTTTATACTAAATCTGGAGCTAATCCAATGTCTGGTTGTTTACCAGCATTTCTGCAGATGCCAATCTTCTTTGCACTATTTACATTCTTTCCAGTAGCTTTTTCCCTAAGACAAAAAAGTTTTTTATGGGCTGATGACTTATCATCTTATGATTCGATTCTAGACCTTGGGTTTTATATACCTTTATACGGAGATCATATTAGTTTATTTCCAATTTTAGCATCTGTTGCAATCTTTTTTTATACCAAAATGACAACCGGTCAACAGATGATGTCTCCTTCCCAAACAGGTGGGGTTAACATGAAGGTAATAATGTATATGATGCCTTTAATGATGCTATTTTTCTTTAACAATTATGCTAGTGGTTTAAGTCTTTATTATTTCATCTCAAATGTATTAACCATTATATTAATGCTAGTTATCAAAAACTTTATTATTGATGACCAAAAAGTATTATCAGAAATAGAAGAGAATAAAAAGAAGCCATTAAAAGTTGGTGGATTTAGAGCTAGACTTCAAAAAGCTCTAGAAGAGGCAGAGAAACAAAAGAAAAGTAGAGGTAAATAGTCTCAATGAAAAAGAATAAAGTAGTTATAGCCCTTT
Source organism: Flavobacteriaceae bacterium (assembly GCA_017856235.1). Lineage (GTDB taxonomy): Bacteria > Bacteroidota > Bacteroidia > Flavobacteriales > Flavobacteriaceae > Marisimplicoccus. The sequence continues at coordinate 11,906 of JAFMFH010000012.1, forward strand.
CTGGAGGAGTAGACTCTAGTGTTGCCGCTTTTTTATTAAAAAAGAAAGGCTATGACCTTATAGGGTTATTTATGAAAAATTGGCATGATGAAAATGTAACTATTTCAAATGAATGTCCTTGGTTGGATGATAGTAATGACGCAATGCTTGTTGCAGAAAAATTAAACATTCCATTCCAAACAATTGATTTAAGTAAAGAATATAAAGAAAGAATAATTGATTACATGTTTGATGAGTATTCAAAAGGAAATACACCAAATCCTGATATTTTATGTAATAGAGAAATAAAGTTTGATATATTCATGAATATTGCTATTTCTTTTGGGGCAGATTATGTTGCAACTGGACATTATTGTAGAATAATAGAGGATAATAATAATGAAAATGTTACATACCAGCTTCACGCTGGTTTAGATCCCTTAAAAGATCAATCATATTTTCTTTGTCAACTTAATCAAGATCAATTAAAAAAAATAATTTTTCCAATAGGAGATCTTAGTAAAACTGAGGTAAGAAAAATTGCTAAAGAAAATAATTTAATTACAGCTGAGAAAAAAGACTCTCAGGGACTCTGTTTTATTGGAAAGGTAAGTCTTCCTGATTTTCTGCAACAGAAGCTTAAGAAAAAAACTGGAGATGTCATAGAGATATCCTCAGAATCTGATTTATACAAAAAAAACATCAATATTCTTGGTAAATATGAAAAACTAGAGTTTCTTTCAACTAGAATCTCGTATAAAAAAAATAATGGAAAATTAATTGGTAAACACAATGGAGCTCATTTTTTTACAATTGGTCAAAGAAAAGGTTTGTCAATTGGAGGTTACAAAGATCCATTGTTTATCATCTCCACAAATACATCTTCAAATGAAATATATGTTGGAGAAGGAAAAAATCACCCTGGATTGCTTAAAAAAGTATTAAAAATTAAATACTCTGAGATTAATTGGGTAAATAATACCTATAACTATACGATTTTAAAGAACTTAAATTTGAAAGCAAGAATTAGGTATAGGCAGAAACTTCAAGATATAAAAGTTGAAAAATTTAAAGATTTTCTTTATGTTCAATTTAAAGAATTTCAGTCTGCTATAACTCCAGGCCAATTTATAGCTTTTTATGAGAAAAATCAATTAGTTGCCTCCAGTGTAATTCTTTGACTTTTATTATTGTTTTTTTTTTAAAAAAACATGCATTATACATACATAAACCAAAAAAAAATTTTAAATTTGCACGCTTTAATACGGAATTAAATATTTATTGTATGCCAACAATTTCGCAATTAGTGAGAAAAGGAAGGACTTCACAGTCTAAAAATAGTAAGTCAGCTGCACTTGATAAAGCACCTCAAAAGAGAGGAGTTTGTACTAGAGTGTATACCACTACTCCAAAAAAACCAAATTCTGCTATGAGAAAAGTAGCAAGAGTTAGACTTACTAATGGAAAAGAAGTTAATGCATACATTCCAGGTGAAGGTCATAATCTTCAAGAACACTCTATTGTTCTTGTTAGAGGAGGAAGAGTTAAAGATCTTCCTGGAGTTAGGTACCATATTGTCAGAGGAGCGCTTGACACTGCTGGTGTAGAAGGGAGATTGCAACGAAGGTCCAAGTATGGTGGAAAAAAACCAAAAAAATAATCCACAATGAGAAAGAAACAATCGAAGAAAAGAGACCTAATTCCTGATCCAAAGTTTAATGACCAATTGGTAACAAGGTTTGTTAATAACCTTATGCATCAGGGTAAGAAATCTACAGCATATAAGATTTTTTACGATGCTATTGATATTATTGAAGGCAAAAAAGAGGATAATGAAAAGACTTCTCTAGATTTATGGAAAGATGCTCTTTCTAATGTTATGCCTCAAGTAGAAGTTAGAAGTAGAAGAGTAGGAGGTGCTACTTATCAAATACCATCACCTATTAGACCTGATAGAAAAATTTCTCTTGCTATGAAGTGGCTTATAGCATCTTCAAGAAAAAGAAACGAAAAATCAATGGCCGTAAAACTTGCACAAGAAATATTAGCAGCTGCTAAAGAAGAAGGTGCTGCAGTTAAAAAGCGTGTTGATACTCACAAAATGGCTGAAGCAAATAAAGCATTCTCACACTTCAGATTTTAATAAATGTTATGGCTAGAGATTTAAAATTTACAAGAAATATTGGTATTGCAGCTCACATTGATGCTGGTAAAACTACTACTACTGAGAGAATTTTATTCTACACTGGAGTAAGTCATAAAATTGGTGAGGTTCACGATGGTGCTGCAACTATGGATTGGATGGAGCAAGAACAAGAAAGAGGTATTACAATTACATCTGCAGCTACAACTTGTAATTGGAATTTCCCAACTGAACAGGGAAAAGATATTGATTCAACTAAATCATACCATTTTAATATTATTGATACACCAGGTCACGTTGACTTCACAGTTGAAGTAAATAGATCATTAAGAGTTCTTGATGGTCTTGTCTTCTTATTTTCAGCTGTTGATGGTGTTGAGCCTCAATCTGAGACAAACTGGAGGCTAGCTGATAATTATAAAGTTCCTCGAATAGGCTTCGTAAATAAAATGGACAGACAAGGTTCAAATTTTTTAGGTGTTTGTAATCAAGTAATTGAAAAATTAGGATCAAAAGCTGTACCAATTGTATTGAATATTGGTGACGAAGAGGACTTCAGGGGTGTTGTTGATCTTGTAAAGAATGTTGCAATGGTTTGGCATGATGATAATTTTGGATCTACATTTGATGTTGTTGACATTCCGGATGATTTAAAAGAAGAAGCTGAAAGACTTAGAGGTGAACTTATTGAAGCTGTTGCTGAATATGATGAAAATTTACTTGAAAAATATTTCGATGATCCTGATTCTATTACCGAAGATGAAGTTCACAATGCACTTAGAGCTGCTACTCAAGATATTAGTATAATTCCTATGATCTGTGGTTCAGCATTTAAAAATAAAGGTGTTCAATTTCTTTTGGATGCTGTATGTAGATATCTGCCTTCACCTGAAGATAAAGATGCAATTGTTGGGACAAAGCCAGACTCTGAAGAGGAAATCTCCAGATTACCAAAGGTTTCTGAACCATTTTCTGCCTTAGCATTCAAAATTGCCACTGATCCATTTGTAGGAAGGCTGGCCTTCTTTAGAGTTTATTCTGGAAGACTTGATGCAGGTTCTTATATTCTAAATAACAGAACAGGTGACAAAGAAAGGATTTCAAGAATTTACCAAATGCACTCTAACAAGCAAAATGCTATTGACTTTATCGAAGCAGGAGATATTGGTGCTGCAGTTGGATTTAAAGATATTAAAACAGGTGATACTCTTTCATCTGAAAAAGCCCCAATTATTCTTGAGAGTATGGTGTTTCCAGATCCTGTAATTGGTGTTGCTGTTGAACCAAAAACAAAAGCAGATGTTGATAAGCTTGGGTTAGCCCTTTCAAAACTTGCTGAGGAGGATCCTACATTCCAAGTAAAAACTGATGAAGCTTCGGGTCAGACTATTATTTCTGGAATGGGTGAACTTCACTTGGATATTATTGTTGACAGACTAAGAAGGGAATTTAAAGTAGAAGTTAACCAAGGTCAACCTCAAGTTGAGTACAAAGAAGCATTAACTCAATCTGCAAGTCACAGAGAAGTTTACAAGAAGCAAACCGGAGGACGTGGTAAATTTGCTGATATTGTATTTACAATTGAACCAGGAGAACCAGGTAAGCCTGGTCTTGAATTTGTAAATCTTATTAAAGGTGGAAATATCCCTAGAGAATATATTCCATCAGTTGAAAAAGGATTTAAAGATTCAATGAAAAATGGTCCTCTTGCAGGGTTTGAAGTTGATTCTATGAAGGTAACGCTTGAAGATGGTTCTTTCCACCCTGTTGATTCTGATTCACTTTCTTTTGAACTTGCTGCAAAAATTGCATTTAAAGTAGCAGCAAAAGCTGCTAAAGCTATTATAATGGAACCTATTATGAAATTAGAAGTAATTACTCCTGAAGAAAATATGGGTGATATAGTTGGGGATTTAAATAGAAGAAGAGGTCAAGTTAATTCTATGGATGATAGAGCAGGAGCTAAAGTTGTAAGAGGTGAGGTCCCTCTGTCTGAAATGTTTGGATATGTTACTTCATTAAGAACTTTATCATCAGGTAGAGCAACCTCAACAATGGAATTTTCTCATTATGCAGAAACTCCTTCTAACATTTCAGAATCTGTTATTTCTGAAATAAGAGGAAATACAACTGAATAAAAAATAAATTATGAGTCAGAAAATTAGAATAAAATTAAAATCTTACGACTATAACTTGGTTGACAAGTCTGCTGACAAGATTGTAAAGACAGTTAAGAATTCAGGTGCTATTGTAACTGGACCTATACCTCTTCCAACTCACAAAAAGATTTTTACTGTTCTTAGGGCTCCTCATGTAAATAAAAAATCAAGAGAGCAATTTAAGCTATGTTCTTATAAAAGACTATTAGATATACATAGCTCTTCATCAAAAACTGTTGATGCTCTAATGAAATTAGAGCTTCCTAGCGGAGTTGAGGTTGAAATTAAAGTATAAAAATTATGTCAGGTATAATAGGAAAAAAAATAGGAATGACTAGTATTTACGACGAAAGTGGTAAAAACATTCCTTGTACTATACTTCAAGTAGGTCCTTGTACTATTACTCAAATTAAAACTGATGATAAAGAAGGATATTCTTCTTTTCAGCTTGGATTTGATGAAAAAATTAAAAACACAACTAAGTCATATGAGGGTCACTTTAAGAAAAGTAAATCTAAACCTATGAAAAAACTTGTTGAGTTTAAGGGCTTTAACAGTGATTATAAATTAGGAGATAAGATTACTGTTGATCATTTTGTTGAAGGAGAATTTGTTGATATTTCTGGAATAACGAAAGGTAAAGGTTTCCAGGGTGTTGTTAAAAGACATGGATTTGCTGGTGTAGGTGATTCTACTCATGGTCAGCACAACAGGATGAGAGCACCAGGTTCTATTGGTGCAGGTTCTGATCCTTCAAGAGTATTTAAAGGAATGAGAATGGCTGGTCAAACGGGTAACTCAAAAGTTAAAGTATTGAATTTAAAAGTTGTTAAAGTAATGTCAGAGGATAATATTTTAATTGTTAAGGGAAGTGTTCCTGGTCATAATAATTCATATATAACAGTTAGAAAATAATGGAGCTTAAAATACATAACATAAAGGGAAAAGAAACTGACAAAAAAATTAATCTTAACAAAGATATATTCGGTATTGAACCAAATGATCATGCTATATATCTTGATGTTAAGCAATATCTTGCTAATAACAGAAAAGGTCTCCATAAGTCGAAAGAAAGAGCTGAGATTACAGGAAGTACTAGAAAGATTAAGAAGCAAAAAGGCACAGGAACCGCTAGAGCTGGTAGTATTAAAAACCCTTTGTTTAGAGGAGGTGGTACTATATTTGGACCAAGACCTAGATCTTATGATCAAAAAATAAATAAAAAGGTTAAAAAGCTTGCCAGGAAGTCAGCATTAGCCTACAAAGCAAAAAATAATGAGATCTTAATATTAGAAGATTTCAAGCTATCAAATCCAAAAACTTCTGATTATTTGAAAATAATAAAAGCATTTGGATTAGAATCAAAAAAAACTTTATTGGTAATAAGTGAAATTAATAATAACATTTACTTATCATCTAGAAACATAAAAAATTCTAAAGTTATAATTAACTCAGAATTAAACACTTATGAAATTACTGATGCCAATAACATCTTAATTTTAGAAAGTGCGGTTGAGGGAATAGAATCAACCTTGAAATAAATTATAAAATGGATATACTTATAAAACCAATATTAACTGAAAAAGCAACCAAAGAAAGTGAAGATAGAAATACCTATACTTTCCTTGTGTCTAAAAGTGCTAATAAAGTTGAAATTAAAAAAGCAATTGAATCTTCTTATGGAGTTTCAGTAGCGAAGGTAAGAACCATGATATATGGAGCAGAGTCTAGGACTAGATATACAAAAAAAGGTATTCAAACTAGTAAAAAAGGTTCATATAAGAAAGCAGTAATTAAAATATCTGAGGGAGACAGAATTGACTTCTTCGCTAATCTATAATTATGCCTGTAAGAAAATTAAAACCAGTAACACCCTCTCAGAGATTTAGAATTGTAAATGGATTTGATACCATTACTACTGATAAGCCTGAGAAATCATTACTAACTACCATAAAGAGAACTGGCGGTAGAAACAACCATGGTAAAATGACTAGTAAGTATAGGGGTGGTGGTCATAAAAGAAGATACAGAATTATTGATTTTAAAAGAGATAAATTTGATGTAACAGCTGAAGTTAAATCTATCGAGTATGATCCTAATAGGTCTGCCTTTATTTCTCTAGTAGAATATAAAGATGGTGAGAAGAGATATATTATTGCTCAAAACGGTTTAAAAGTTGGACAAAATATTATTTCTGGTGATTTAGCAACACCTGAAATAGGTAACGCAATGCCTATAAGTAAAATCCCACTTGGTACAATAATTTCATGTATAGAGCTTAACCCAGGTAAAGGTGCTAGTATTTCAAGAAGTGCTGGATCATTTGCTCAGTTAATGGCGAAAGATGGTAAGTTTGTAACAATCAAATTACCTTCTGGAGAGACAAGGATGATATTAAATACATGTTATGCCACTATAGGTGCAGTCTCTAATTCAGATAATCAGTTAATAACATCAGGTAAGGCAGGTAGAAAGAGATGGTTAGGAAGAAGACCTAGAACTAGACCTGTTGCTATGAACCCTGTTGACCATCCAATGGGTGGAGGAGAAGGTAAAGCATCAGGTGGTCATCCAAGATCTAAAAAGGGTATTCCTGCAAAAGGTTACAGAACAAGATCAAAGAAGAAAGCATCTTCAAGATTTATAATTGAAAGAAGAAAAAAATAAATAAATATGTCTAGATCACTTAAAAAAGGACCATATGTTCATCTTAGCCTTCTAAAAAAGGTTAATAAGAATTTAGAGGATAATAAAAAAACTGTTATTAAGACATGGTCAAGATCTTCTATGATTATTCCTGACTTTGTTGGACAGACTATTGCTGTTCATAATGGTAGACAATTTATTCCTGTTTATATAACAGAAAACATGGTTGGGCATAAACTAGGTGAATTTTCTCCAACAAGATCGTTTAAAGGACATTCTGGAAATAAAAGATAATGGGTTTAAGAAAAAGAAATAGCGCTGAAAAAATAAAGGAGGCAAAGAAAGATTTAGCATTTGCAAAGCTTAATAATTGTCCAACTTCCCCCAGAAAGATGAGGTTAGTAGCTGATCAAATAAGAGGTGAAGATATTTCAAGTGCACTATCTATTTTAAAATTTAGTCCAAAAGAAGCTTCAAGAAGATTAGAAAAGCTTCTTGTTTCAGCAATTTCTAATTGGCAATCAAAAAATGAAAATGCAGATATTGACTCTGCTGAGCTCTTTGTTAAAGAAATAAGAGTTGATAGTGCGGGTATGCTTAAAAGAATAAGAACAGCACCCCAGGGTAGAGCTCATAGAATTAGAAAAAGGTCTAATCATGTAACATTAATACTTTCATCAAAAACAATAAACTAAATGGGACAAAAAACAAATCCAATAGGAAATAGATTAGGTATTATCAGGGGCTGGGATTCTAACTGGTATGGTGGTAGAGATTATGGAGATAAGCTTGCAGAAGATGATAAGATTAGAAAGTATATTCATGCAAGACTTTCTCGTGCAAGTGTTTCAAATATTATAATTGAGAGAACACTTAAATTAATTATTATTACAATTACTACAGCTAGACCTGGAATTATAATTGGTAAAGGTGGTCAAGAAGTTGATAAATTAAAAGAGGAATTAAAAAAGATAACTTCAAAAGACGTTCAGCTTAATATACATGAAATTAAAAGACCTGAATTAGACTCTTTCCTTGTTGGTAATAGTGTTGCAAGACAAATTGAAAATAGAATTTCCTACAGAAGAGCTATAAAAATGGCTATTGCAGCAGCAATGAGAATGAATGCTGAAGGTATTAAAATTCAAATATCTGGAAGACTAAATGGTGCAGAAATGGCTAGATCAGAATCTTATAAAGAAGGTAGAATACCCCTTTCTACTTTTAGGGCGGATATTGACTATGCAATTGTCGAAGCACATACAACTTATGGAAGACTTGGAATTAAGGTTTGGATAATGAAAGGTGAAGTTTATGGTAAAAGAGAATTATCTCCATTAGTGGGTATGAAAAAATCTTCGGGTAATTCTAAGAAGAATAATAGACAAAGAGAAAGAAAAAGCTAACTAGTTATGTTAACACCAAAAAGAACTAAATACAGAAAAGCTCAAAAAGGCCGAATGAAGGGTTTGTCCCAAAGAGGACATATGTTATCTAATGGTATGTTTGGAATTAAATCTTTAGAATCTAAATTTTTAACTTCAAGACAGATAGAGGCTGCAAGGATTGCAGCTACAAGATACATGAAAAGAGAAGGTCAACTTTGGATTAAAATTTTTCCAGATAAACCAATTACAAAAAAACCTCTTGAAGTTAGGATGGGTAAAGGAAAGGGTGCTCCTGAATATTTTGTTGCAGTTGTTAAGCCCGGAAGAGTTCTTTTTGAAGTTTCTGGTGTTCCAATTTCTGTTGCCAAAGAAGCACTTAGATTAGCTGCACAAAAACTTCCTGTTACAACAAAGTTTATAGTTGCAAGAGATTTTGAAGGATAATTATGAAAATAACTGAAATTAGAAATATGACCATTGACGAGTTAAACGAGAAGTTGACTGATACATCAAAAAAATTATCACAACTTAAGTTCAATAACTCTGTACAAACTATTGAGAATCCTCTTGAAATTAAAACTTTAAGAAGACAAATAGCTATGTTAAAAACAATATTAAACGAAAAAAAACAAGATTAAATGTCAACTAGAACCCTAAGAAAAGAAAGAATTGGAATTGTTTCATCTGATAAAATGGATAAATCTGTTGTTGTTTCAGAGGTAAAAAAAGTAAAGCATCCTGTATATGGAAAGTTTGTCTTAAAAACAAAAAAGTATGTTGCCCATGATGAAAAGAATGACTGTAATGAGGGAGACACAGTAAAAATAATGGAGACAAGACCAATGAGTAAGACAAAAAAGTGGAGAATTGTAGAAATAATAGAAAGAGCAAAATAAAATGGTACAACAAGAATCAAGACTTAAGGTAGCAGATAATACTGGGGCAAAAGAAGTTTTAACTATTAGAGTTTTAGGTGGAACTAAAAGAAGATACGCCAGTTTGGGAGATAAAATTGTTGTTACTGTTAAAAGTGCAACTCCAACTGGATCTGTAAAGAAAGGTCAAGTCTCAATTGCAGTTGTAGTTAGAACAAAAAAAGAGGTTAGAAGAAATGACGGATCTTATATTAGGTTTGATGAAAATGCTTGTGTTTTATTATCTCAAACAGGAGAGATGAGAGGAACAAGAGTATTCGGTCCTGTTGCAAGAGAATTAAGAGATAAGCAATTTATGAAAATAGTTTCTCTTGCACCTGAAGTTTTATAATATTGAATGTGATGAATAAAATAAAAATTAAAAAAGGAGATCAAGTATTAGTTATTGCTGGAGAAAATAAAGGAGCGAAAGGTACAGTACTCAAAATTCTTTACAACTCAAATAAAGCAATTGTTGAAGGTATCAATACAGTAAAAAGACATACTAAGCCAAACTCTGAAAACCCGAAAGGTGGTATTGTTGAAAAACAGCTACCTGTAAATATTTCTAATTTATCATTAATGACTAAGGATGGTGAGAAAACTAGGATAGGTTATAAAGTTGAGGATGGAAAAAAAGTTAGGATATCAAAAAAATCTAAAGAAATAATCTAAAAATGAGCTATATACCAAGACTTAAAGAATATTACTCAAACAAGATTGTTAATGAACTTAAAGACAAACTTCGCTTGGATAATATAATGCAGGTTCCTGTTCTAGAAAAAATTGTTATCTCAAGGGGAGTTGGTGCTGCAGTTAGTGATAAAAAACTTGTAGATCATGCTGTTGATGAATTGACACTTATATCAGGTCAAAAAGCTTTTGCAACTTTATCAAAAAAGGATGTTGCGTCATTTAAGCTTCGTAAAGGGACTCCAATTGGAGCTAAAGTAACCTTAAGGGGAGAGAGAATGTATGAATTTCTTGACAGACTTATTACAATCGCTCTTCCTAGAGTTCGAGACTTCCAAGGTATAAATTCTAAAGGATTTGATGGACGAGGAAATTACAATCTGGGAATTAGAGAACAGATTATATTCCCTGAGATAAATATTGATAAAGTGAATAAGATTGCAGGTATGGATATAACTTTTGTTACAAGTACAAACTCTGATAAAGAGGCTCATGCATTATTAACAGAATTAGGACTACCTTTTAAAAAATAAAAATTATGGCTAAAGAATCAATGAAAGCTAGGGAAAGAAAAAGACAACGTATAGTTGCAAAATATGCTACAAAAAGGGAAGCATTAAAAGTTGCAAAAGATTATGTTGGTCTTCAAAAACTTCCTAAAAATGCATCTCCAGTTAGATTACATAACAGATGTAAACTTACTGGAAGACCCAAAGGATATATAAGACAATTTGGGTTATCTAGAGTTATGTTTAGAGAAATGGCTAATAAGGGTTTAATACCAGGAGTAACTAAAGCAAGTTGGTAAATTAAAGATTATGTATACAGACACTATTGCAGATTATTTAACTAGAATTAGAAATGCCAGCATGGCAGGACACAAAGTTGTTGATATTCCTTCATCTAATATTAAAAAGGATATCACAAAAATACTTTTTGATCAAGGTTACATTCTTAGTTATAAGTTCGAGGAAACAAAAAACAATCAAGGCAGTATAAAAATTGCTTTGAAATATGATTCAGTTTCTAAAGAACCTGTAATTAAAGAAATTCAAAGGATTAGTAAGCCTGGTCTTAGAAAATACTCTGGCTCTCAAGATTTCCCTAGAATTTTAAATGGTTTGGGAATATCAATAGTTTCAACATCTAAGGGTGTTATGACAGGGAAACAAGCTGCAAGCCAGAATATTGGTGGTGAATTAATCTGTTATGTATTTTAAAAAATAAGTTATGTCAAGAATAGGAAATAATCCAATAAGTATTCCAGAAGGTGTCTCGGTTAACGTTGATAATAATGTTATCACCATTAATGGTAAAAATGGTCAAATGTCTCAAGTTTTTGATGGAGTAACTTTTGATATTTCAGATAACATAATTCTAGTAAAAAGAAACTCTGAATCAAAGGATCACAAATCAAAGCATGGATTATATAGATCTCTGATTGCAAATATGGTAACAGGAGTTTCAGAAGGTTTCACAAAAGAACTTGAATTGGTTGGTGTAGGTTACAGGGCAAGTAATACCGGTCAGAAATTAGATCTTTCGCTCGGATTCTCTCATACAATTTTATTAGATATAGCTCCTGAGGTTAAAGTCGAAGCTATTAATGAAAAAGGACAAAATCCAATTATTAAACTTACATCAATGGACAAGCAATTATTAGGTCATGTTGCTGCCAAAATTCGTTCTTTTAGAAAACCAGAACCTTACAAAGGAAAAGGAATTAAGTTCGTTGGTGAGCAAATAAGAAGAAAAGCAGGTAAATCAGCTTAATATGGGAAATACTAAAATATATAGAAGAAATAGAATTAGACAAAGAATTAAAAAAGTAATTTCAGGTACATCAGATTTTCCTAGATTGTCTGTATTTAGAAGTAACAAAGAAATTTATTGCCAATTAATCGATGATGTTAGTGGAAAGACTTTAATGCAATCTTCTTCTAGAGATAAGTCTATTACTGACTTAAAATTAGCGACTAACATGGAAGTATCGTATAATGTCGGTAAGACTCTTGCAGAAAATGCTGTCAAAAAAGGTATTGAAAAAATAAAATTTGATAGAGGCGGTTACCTTTATCATGGAAGAGTTAAATCACTTGCTGAAGGTGCAAGGGAAGGTGGACTTAAATTTTAATTATGTATAAAAATTATAAAAACGTTGAACTTGTAAAACCTGCAGGATTAGATCTTAAAGACAGATTAGTAGGTGTTCAAAGAGTAACTAAAGTAACTAAAGGTGGTAGAGCTTTTGGTTTCTCTGCTATTGTTGTTGTTGGAGATGAAAATGGTGTAGTTGGACATGGTCTTGGTAAAGCTAAAGAAGTTACAATTGCAATTTCTAAAGCTGTTGAAGATGCAAAGAAAAATTTAGTAAGGATTCCAATTGAAAATGCAACAGTTCCTCATGAACAAAAAGGTAAATTTGGGGGTGCTAAAGTATTTATTAAGCCTGCAACTGAGGGTACAGGTGTAATTGCTGGTGGTGCAGTTAGATCAGTTTTAGAAGCTGTTGGTGTTCATAACGTACTTTCTAAATCACAAGGATCTTCAAATCCACATAATGTTGTAAAAGCTACTTTTGACGCACTTCTTAATTTAAGAAGTCCGTTAATGATTTCAAAACAAAGAGGTATTTCTCTTGATAAAGTATTTAAAGGATGAGTAAAAAAGTTAGAATTAAACAGGTAAGAAGTACAATTAAAAGACTAGAGTCTCAAAAGAGAACACTTAGAGCCTTAGGTCTAAGAAAAATTGGAATGGAAGTTGAACATGAGTTAAGTTCATCAATTTCAGGAATGATAGATAAAGTTAAACATCTTGTAGAGATTAATTCTGTAAACAAATAATTATGAGCTTAAATAATTTAAAACCTGCAAAAGGTTCTAATAAGACAAGTGGTAAAAGACTAGGTAGAGGACAAGGTTCTGGGAAAGGTGGTACCTCAACAAAAGGTCATAAAGGTGCTCAATCAAGATCTGGTTATTCTAGAAAGATAGGTTTTGAGGGTGGACAAATGCCACTTCAAAGAAGAATTCCCAAGTTTGGTTTCAATAACATTAACAGAATTGAATATAAAACTATTAATGTAGATGATATTCAAACCTTAGTCGAGAATAAAAAAATCAAAAAAGATTTATCCTTTGATAAGATGATTGAATTAAGAATTGCCAAAAAAGGTGATCTTATTAAAGTTTTAGGTAGAGGTAAAATTGATGTTCCGGTTAATGTTGCTGCACATAAATTTTCTTCATCTGCAGAAAAGTTAATTGAAAAGGCAGGTGGTAAAATAACAAAAATATAAAGTGAATAAATTAGTAGACATAATAAAAAGTATATACAGAATTAAAGAGTTAAAAGATAGAATTCTTTTCACCTTAGGTTTACTATTAGTCTACAGGCTTGGTGCGCAAGTTGTGCTTCCAGGAGTTGATTCACTTGCTTTATCTGATCTTTCAACAAGATCGGACGGTGGGGGATTATTAGGTATTTTAAATGCATTCACCGGTGGTGCTTTTGCAAATGCATCCATATTTGCACTTGGAATTATGCCATACATTTCAGCATCTATTGTTGTTCAATTAATGGGTGTAGCCCTTCCTTATCTTCAAAAACTTCAGAAAGAAGGTGAGAGTGGTAGAAAAAAAATCACACAGATTACACGATGGTTAACAATTTTTATATGTGTTGTTCAAGCACCTGCATATTTATATGGACTAAGTGCACTAGGTGTCCCAGAGAGTGCGTTTATATTCGGAAGAACACCAATGTTCGTTTTATCATCAATAATTATTTTAGTTACAGGTACAATTTTTGCTATGTGGCTTGGTGAAAAAATAACAGATAAAGGGATTGGAAACGGAATATCCCTTCTTATTACTGTTGGTATTGTTGCTACTTTACCTCTGTCTTTTACACAAAATCTTGTCTCAAGAGTTTCTGAAAGTAACGGTGGTTTAATAATGGTAGTCATTGAACTCGCAGTATGGTTGGTAATTATTCTACTATCAATACTTCTAGTTATGGCTGTTAGACAAGTTCCAGTTCAATATGCAAGAAGAAACTCAGTTCCTGGATCTCAATCTTCAGGTATGTCAACAAGACAATACATACCTTTAAAGCTTAATGCATCAGGTGTTATGCCAATAATTTTTGCTCAGGCACTTATGTTTGCTCCTGCAACTTTAGGTAGTGTTTTTAGTGACTCATCAATGGGTCAGTGGCTTCAAGCAAGTTTTTCTGATATATTTGGATTATGGTATAATATTTTATTTGCACTACTTGTTATAATTTTTACATTTTTTTACACTGCTATTACAGTTCCTACTAACAAAATGTCAGATGATTTAAAAAGAAGCGGTGGATTTGTTCCGGGTATAAGACCAGGAAATGAAACTTCTGAATACCTAGACTCAGTAATGTCTCACATTACCTTTCCTGGATCTCTTTATTTAGCAGTTATAGCAATTTTCCCAGCTATAGTTGTCCAATTAATTGGAATGCAACAAGGTTGGGCATTATTTTATGGAGGTACATCTCTTCTTATTATGGTAGGAGTTGCTATTGATACAATACAGCAAGTAAATGCATATTTACTTAACCATCATTATGATGGTCTTATGAAATCTGGTTCAATGAGAAGTAAACCAACTATATAATATGGCTAAGCAAAAATCTATAGTACAAGAAGGTAAAATTATAGAGGCTCTTTCTAATGCTATGTTTAGAGTAGAACTTGATAATGGACATGTTGTTACGGCTCATATTTCTGGCAAAATGCGTTTACATTATATCAAACTTCTTCCAGGAGATAAAGTAAAACTTGAGATGAGTCCATATGATTTAACAAAGGCAAGAATAACATTTAGAATGTAAAAAACTATGAAAGTAAGAGCATCAATAAAGAAAAGAAGTAGTGAATGTAAAATCGTCAGAAGAAAAGGTCGATTATATGTTATTAATAAAAAAAATCCACGATTTAAACAAAGACAAGGTTAATTATGGCAAGAATTTCAGGAATAGATATACCAAAGGATAAAAGAGGAGCAATAGCTTTAACCTACATATATGGAATAGGTAGAAGTCTTGCTTTAACAATTTTAGAAGAAGCTAAAGTTGATTCAAATAAAAAAGTTTCTGATTGGGATGATAAAGACATTGCTAGTATTAGGGATGTTGTCGGAAAACTTAAAATAGAAGGTGAATTAAGATCAGAAACTCAGTTGAATATTAAGAGATTAATGGATATTGGTAGTTTTAGAGGTATTAGACATAGAACAGGTTTACCATTAAGGGGTCAAAGAACAAAAAATAATTCTCGAACAAGAAAAGGAAAAAGAAAAACTGTAGCTAATAAGAAAAAAGCAACTAAATAATTATGGCAAAATCTACAAGTAAAAAAAGAAAAGTAATTGTTGATGCAACTGGTGTAGCTCATTTAAACGCTTCATTTAACAACATTATTATATCAATTACTAATTTAAAAGGTGAAGTTATATCATGGTCTTCAGCTGGAAAAATGGGTTTTAAGGGTTCTAAGAAGAATACTCCTTTTGCTGCTCAAACTGCAGCAGAGGACGCAGCTAAGGTTGCCCATGATGCTGGTGTTAGAAGAATTAAAGTTCTAGTAAAAGGACCTGGAAATGGAAGAGAATCAGCTATTAGAACTTTGCATAACAATGGCTTAGAAGTTTCTGAAATCGTTGATGTTACTCCAATGCCACACAATGGATGTAGACCACCAAAAAGAAGAAGAGTTTAATTAATAGAATTTAAATGGCAAGATACAGAGGACCAAAAACAAAAATTTCAAGAAAGTTCGGTGAACCATTATTTGGGGAGGATCGTTCCTTAGAAAAAAAGAACTACCCGCCTGGGCAACATGGTAATACAAAAAGAAGAGCTAAAAAGTCAGAATATGCAATTCAGCTGATGGAAAAGCAAAAGGCCAAATATACTTATGGTATTCTTGAAAAGCAGTTTAGGAATATATATAGCAAAGCTAATAGAGGAAAAGGTATTACGGGTGAATTGCTTTTACAACTATGTGAATCAAGACTTGATAATGTTGTATTTAGGATGGGTATATCTAATACTAGAGATGGTGCAAGACAGTTAGTCTCTCATAAACATATTCTTGTAAATGGATCAATTGTTAATATTCCATCATATACTTTAAGACCTGGAGATACTATTTCTATAAGAGAGAAGTCTAAGTCTTTAAAGGTAATCGAGAGTTCTCTTAGAGAAAATATATCTGAATACGAATGGATAAAATTTAACAGAGAACGTCTTGAAGGTGAATTTATTTCTCTTCCAGAAAGAGAACAAATTCCTGAAAATATTAAGGAACAACTTATTGTAGAATTATACTCAAAATAAAAAATATGGCAATTTTAAACTTTCAAAAACCAGATAAAGTAATCATGATTGACTCTACAGAGTCTCATGGTAAATTCGAATTTAGACCTCTAGAACCAGGTTATGGTTTAACTATTGGCAACGCTCTAAGAAGAGTATTATTATCTTCTTTAGAAGGTTATGCATTTACATCTATCAAAATTGACGGTGTAGATCATGAATTTTCTACCATTGAGGGTGTTGTTGAGGATGTAACAGAAATCATCTTGAATATAAAGCAAATTAGATTGAAAAGACAAATTGATGATATTGACAACGAAAAGATTAATGTAATAGTTGGTAATCAAAAAGTTTTAAAAGCCTCAGATTTTCAAAAATTTATATCTGGCTTTCAAGTTCTAAATCCTGATCTTGTTATATGTAATCTTGAGAAAAACGTTAAGCTAAGTATTGAGCTAAACATTGATAAGGGTAGAGGATATGTTCCAGCTGAGGAAAACAAAAAATATAATGAGTCTGTTGGAGTAATTGCTATAGATTCAATTTTCACTCCAATAAAGAATGTTAAGTATGATATTGAAAATTATAGAGTAGAACAAAAGACTGATTACGAAAAACTTGTTTTTGAATTAGTTACTGATGGTTCTATACATCCTAAAGATGCTCTTACTGAAGCTGCAAAAATACTTATTCACCATTTCATGTTATTCTCTGATGAACTTATTACTCTTGAGGCAGACGAAATTGCTCAGTCTGAGACATATGATGAAGAATCTCTTCATATGAGACAGCTTCTAAAAACAAAACTTATAGATATGGATTTATCTGTTAGAGCTTTAAATTGTCTTAAAGCTGCTGAGGTTGATACATTAGGGGATCTTGTTTCTTTTAACAAAAACGACTTAATGAAGTTTAGAAACTTTGGTAGAAAATCTTTAACAGAGCTTGAAGAGTTAGTTATACTTAAAGGTTTATCATTTGGGATGGATCTTGCTAAATATAAATTGGATAAAGATTAAACAATGAGACACGGTAAAAAAACAATTAAACTTGGTAGGAAATCAGCTCATAGAAAAGCCATGCTTGCAAATATGGCTTTATCATTAATTGAACATAAAAGGATTACTACTACGTCAACTAAAGCAAAAGCATTAAAGATTTTTATTGAGCCTTTAATCACCAAGTCTAAAAATGATACTACACATAATAGGAGACTGTGCTTTAGTAAATTGAGAAATAAAAATGGTGTTAAGATTTTGTTTGATGAAGTATCTCAAAGAGTAGCTAATAGACCAGGTGGATATACAAGAATAATTAAAGTAGGTAACAGAATGGGTGATAATGCATCCATGGCTATGATTGAGCTTGTTGACTTTAATAGCTTGTATAATCCGACACAAGCTCAAGAACCTCCTATAGAACAAGTTGTTGATAAAGAAGAAAAATCTAAGTCTGAATAATACAAATAAAAAGTAATCAACAAAAGGACATATGTATTTCCATATGTCCTTTTTTTGTGTATTTTTACTTTCCGAAATGACTTACCAAAAAAGGAAAAAAGGACTCGTACTATTAGCTGATGGTACGATTTTTTATGGTCGTTCTTCGGGAATCAATGGTACTTCTTTTGGTGAAATCTGTTTTAATACAGGAGTAACTGGATATCAAGAAATATTTACTGACCCATCTTATTTTGGACAAATTATGTTAACTACAACTTCTCATATTGGAAACTATGGTATCAAAATTTCTGAATCTCAATCAAGTAAAATTTATATTAGTGGACTAATCTGTAAAAATTTTAGTGCTGTAAACTCAAGATCAAATTCTAAGTCAATTAAAAAATGGTTTGAATCAAACAAGTTAGTTACTTTATGTGATGTTGATACTAGAGCACTTGTAAGATACATAAGAGATAATGGTGCAATGAATGCTGCAATAACAACAGAAATTAACAAAATATCTCAGATCAAAGAAAAACTCAGTAACTTTCCAAGTATGGATGGCCTTGAATTAGCATCTAAAGTTTCTACAAAAGAATCATATGAAATTGGTAATAAACAATCTAGTAAAAGATTAGCAGTAGTTGACTTGGGAATTAAAAAAAATATTCTTGATAATTTTATTAAAAGAGATCTATTTGTAAAAGTTTTTCCATATGATACAAGTTTTGATGAAATGATAAAGTTTAAGCCTAATGGATTTTTCCTTTCAAATGGTCCGGGTGATCCCAAGCCATTAAAAATGGTGATAGATACAACAAGGAAAATTCTCGAAAAAAATTATCCCTTATTTGGTATCTGCCTTGGTCATCAAGTAATTGCACTTGCTAATAATATAAAAACATATAAAATGTTCAACGGACACAGAGGTATTAATCATCCTGTTCTAAATATCAATACAGGTAAAGGAGAAATTACATCTCAAAATCATGGTTTTGCAGTTGATTTTGATTCTGCTGTAGCTAATAAGTCAGTTAAAATTTCTCATAAACATTTGAATGATCAAACAGTTGCAGGTCTTGAAATAAAATCTAAGAATTGCTTTTCTGTTCAATATCATCCTGAGGCTGGCCCTGGTCCTAATGATGGAAATTATTTATTTGATCAATTTATATCAAAACTAATTTAACCAATGACTAAAATTAAAAAAATAGTATCTAGGCAAATTTTTGATTCAAGAGGAAATCCTACTGTAGAAACAGATGTAATCACTACAAATAATATAATTGGTAGAGCAGCTGTTCCTTCTGGTGCATCTACCGGTGAACATGAGTCTGTAGAATTAAGAGATGAGTTAGATTCCTACATGGGTAAATCTGTTTTTAATGCTGTAAAAAATGTAAATGAAATTATTTCTAAAGAACTAAATAACTTATCAATTTTTAATCAGAAACTTATTGATGAAAAAATGATTAAACTAGATGGTACTAATAATAAATCAAAACTTGGAGCAAATGCTATTCTTTCAGTTTCTCTTGCTGTATCTAAGGCTGCTGCAAATGAAAAAAGTATTTCTTTATTTAAATATTTAGGTCATTCAAATTCAAATGTGTTACCTGTTCCACTTATGAATATAATTAATGGTGGAAGTCATTCTGATTCTCCAATTTCATTTCAAGAATTTATGATTGTTCCTGTTGGGGCAAAAAGTTTTACTAATGCATTACAGATCGGTAATGAAGTTTTTCACAATCTAAAATCTATCTTAAAATCTAGAGGACTATCAACTGCTGTTGGAGATGAGGGTGGATTTGCCCCTGAACTAGAAGGCACGGAAGATGCTATAAATATAATTATTGACGCTGTTCATAAAGCTGGATATCAGATGAAAAAAGATGTAATGATAGCACTAGATTGTGCTTCATCAGAATTTTACAAAGATGGATATTATGACTATTCAATTTTTGAAAAAAATAATTCATCTAAGTTAAATTCTAAAGATCAAGTTGAATTCTTAGTTGAATTATGTAAAAAATATCCAATAATTTCAATAGAAGACGGAATGGATGAAAATGATTGGGAAGGTTGGAAGCTTTTGACAGAAAAAATTGGTGATAAAATACAACTTGTAGGAGACGATCTTTTTGTAACTGATATAAATAGACTTTCTAAAGGAATTAATGAAAAAATTGGTAACTCAATTCTAATAAAATTAAATCAAGTTGGAACATTGTCTGAAACCATTTCTTCAATCAATCTGGCATCTAAAAATAATTTCACCTCTGTGATTTCTCATAGATCAGGTGAAACTGAAGATTCTACTATTGCAGACCTTTGTGTAGCCTTTAACACCGGTCAAATTAAAACTGGCTCAATGTCAAGAAGTGATAGGATGTCAAAATACAATCAATTATTAAGAATAGAGGAAGAGCTTGGAGATAATGCTAAATTTCTTGGAAAAGATGCTTTCAACTTAAAGCTTTCTTAATTTAAATTTTAATTAATTTTTTTCTTAACTGCAGGTAAATTAAATTTGCAGAAACACCTAATTATGGGAAAATCTGCTAAAATTGAATATAATGGAAAAACTTATACTTTTCCTGTAATTACTGGATCCGAAAATGAGGAGGCAATTGATATAAATCAATTAAGATCTGAAACCGGACTGATTACTTATGATCCTGGATATAAAAATACAGGTCATTGTATAAGTGAAATAACTTATCTTGATGGAGAGAACGGTATTTTAAGATACAGAGGCTATTCCGTTAATGAATTGTGTCAAAAAAAATCTTTTCTTGAAGTTGCTTATCTTTTAATTTATGGAGATTTACCCTCAAATTCAGAGATTCAAAAGTTTCAAGAGGATATTAGGGGAGAGGCTCTAGTAGATGAAGATCTTAAGCAAATATTTAAAAGCTTCCCTAAATCTGCTCATCCAATGGGTGTTTTATCCTCTCTTACATCTGCTTTGATTGCATTTAACCCTTTAAATGAGACAAAAATTTCACTTAAAGATACTGCAGGTACTACTGAAAAAGATAAAATGTACTTATCTACAATTAGACTTCTTGCAAAGTTTCCTATAATGTCATCTTGGACACTTAGGAAAATCAAAGGTTTGCCTCTAAATTATAGTAATAATAATTTAGAGTATACAGAAAATATTGCTTATATGATGTTTGCTAAGCCAAATCAAGATTATAAGCAAAATGATATCATTGTTAATGCTTTGAATACACTATTGATTCTTCATGCTGATCATGAACAAAATTGCTCAACATCAACTGTTAGAATTGTAGGATCATCATATGCTGGTTTATATGCATCAATATCTGCAGGAATTTCTGCCCTATGGGGAAGACTTCATGGAGGTGCTAATCAAGCTGTTATTGAAATGCTTGAGTTGATCAAGAAAGATGGATCTGATATAGATAAATATATAGACAAGGCAAAAGACAAATCTGATCCATTTAGATTAATGGGATTTGGTCATAGGGTTTACAAGAACTTTGATCCTAGAGCAAAAATTATTAAAAAAGCTGCAGATCAAGTTCTTAATGATCTTGGTATTGATGACCCTATACTTGAAATTGCTAAATCAATTGAAGAAAAAGCATTGAACGATGATTATTTTATTGAAAAAAAACTATACCCTAATGTAGATTTCTATTCTGGCATTATTTACAGAGCTTTGGGTATTCCTACCGAAATGTTTACGGTTATGTTTGCTTTAGGAAGAATACCTGGCTGGATTGCACAATGGAAAGAAATGAGAGACTCTAATAATCCAATTGGAAGACCAAGACAGATATATAATGGTCCCACACATAGGACAATTTCATAAGTTCAATGGATATCAAATCAGATATTTCAAGGTTAGTAAAAGTTTTTTTAGAAAAAAAATTTAATCTAAAAACAAATGAAATTGAAATTCAAAATACAAAAAAAGATTTTGATGGTGATTTAACTATTGTCCTTTTTCCTTTTTATAAAGATCTGAAAAAAGATCAGATTTCATCTCTTGGTAAAGATTTGGGAGATAATTTATTAAGTAATTCTGTTAATATTAATTCTTTTAATTTAGTTGGGGGCTTTTTAAACCTTAATATCTCTGATAAATATTATCTTAATTTTATTGAGTCAATTAAATATGATATTGATTTTGGAAAATTAAAAAAACAAAATGAGACTTTTATTGTTGAATTTTCATCTCCAAATACAAATAAACCTCTTCATTTAGGGCATATAAGAAATAATCTATTAGGCTACTCTATTTCAAAAATTCTTGAAGCAAATGGAAAAAATGTAAAAAAGGTTCAAATTATTAATGATAGGGGTATTCATATTTGTAAGTCAATGATAGCATGGAAGCAATTTGGTGAGGGTAAAACACCAAAATCAGAGAAAATCAAAGGTGATAAATTTGTAGGAGATTATTATGTACTCTTTGATAAGATACATAATGAACAAAAAAAAGAACTTTTAAAGTCTGGTGTAGATAAAGATAAAGTAGAAGAGAGCACTCAAATCATGCAAGATGCTAAAAATGAGTTAAAGAATTGGGAAAAAAATGATCAGGAAACATTAAAGATATGGAATATGATGAATCAATGGGTCTATGATGGTTTTGAAAGTACATATAGGTTACTGGGAGTTTCTTTTGATAAAAATTATTATGAAAGTCAGACTTATTTATTGGGAAAGGATATAATTAAAGAAGGACTAAACAAAAAAGTTTTTCATAAAAAAGATGATTCATCTATATGGATTAATCTTGATGATGAAGGGCTTGATGAAAAATTATTGTTAAGATCTGATGGAACATCTGTTTATATGACTCAAGATTTAGGAACTGCAGTTCAAAGAATTTCTGATAATGAAAATGTTAAAGGAATGATTTATACTGTAGGAAATGAACAGGACTATCATTTTAAGGTATTGTTTAAAATTTTAAATAAACTTGGTTATGATTGGGCTACTTCTCTCTATCACTTAAGTTATGGAATGGTAGACCTACCATCTGGTAAAATGAAAAGTAGAGAAGGTACTGTAGTTGATGCTGATGATTTAATATATGAATTAATTCAAAATGTAAAAGAAACTACTGAGAGTCTTGATAAGTTTAAATTAAAAAATGATGCTCTGAGTCATGATGATTATAAAAGTATTGCTCTTGGTGCACTAAAATATTACATTCTTAAAGTTGATCCAAAGAAAAATATTCTATTTAATCCTGATGAGTCAATTGATCTTAATGGTAATACTGGTCCTTTTATTCAGTATGCATATGTCAGAATACAGTCAATTTTAAAAAAATATAACAGTGAAATTTCTATTAATAAGGAATATTCTCTAAACAATAAAGAAAAAGAAGTTTTAAAGATTATACATGATTTACCTGAAGTTATTAAGAATTCATATAAAGAGCTATCTCCCGCGTTAATAGCAAATTATTTATATGATTTAGTTAAAACCTACAATTCTCTATATCAAAATTTTAATATATTAAATTCTGAATCTAAAGATTCAACATCTGTTAGGTTATTAATATCCCTTAAGACAAGAGATGTAATTAGTACATGTTTAGATCTTTTAGGAATTGATCTTCCAAATAAAATGTAAAAAAAAAGTCACCCGAAGGTGACTTTTAATTTATCTGAGTGTTAATTACTTAGATACAGCTAGGTTATATACAACAAGACCAAAACCGATTTTGTTAACTGCATCCCCAATGTTATAAATAACATCCATTTGACCAGCAAGGCTACTAAAGATGCCACTATACCATCCATCGGTTCCTGCCATATACCCAATAGGATAAATAGCCCAACCAATAAATACGAATTTAACTAGCATTTTATGTGCACTCTCAACGTTTCCTCCTGCTGATTTAGCAAGTTGTGCAGCGCCACCCATAGCAACTTCATATAAAATCCAGAAGTATGCTAGACCTGAAACAAGACCCCATAACTGAGCATCTAATGGTCCAATACCTGCCTCACCGAAATATCCAGTAACAAGCATTACGACTGAAAGGCCGATTAACTTCCATAATAGACTTTTTGTAGCACCAGATGGCTTTAAAATTAGATAGAACTCAACACACATAAGTGGGACAGTTAATATCCAATCTACATATCTATATGCAGTAGTTATATCACCTTCCATGGCAGCATTTCTCATGTAGTAATAGTGAAGAGCTGCAATAGCAGTAATAAGAGCTGAAACTAGCATTGAAGTTTTCCACTTAGCATCTACTAAATTCATAGCAGAAAAGAAGAAAAGTGTTGCTGCAAACATAGCTGCAAAACCAATCCAAAAAGTGAAATCAGTCAA